>JAOTWM010000506.1 GCA_029862885.1 Gammaproteobacteria bacterium | reverse complement strand
CGACAACATATCGCTACTTTCGAGCGCACTTTTTTCAATTTCGAATGGAATTTATGAAAAATCCGGCTTCTTTGATCGATTATTCAGAGCTTCCCTAATTGGTACTTGCCGGCATCGTATGAAAGCCCGGTGGATCCTTCATCCATGGGTAGCCAGCGCGGGCCATCCCGTAACCCAGATCAAAAAGTTTGCGCATATACACCGGGTCGAAGCTTTCACTCGGCTCCTGCGTAAAGTTCGAAGGGATGTAGGCTAGGTTGAAGTCGTTTCCGTCGCGTACACACAGTGCATATATCTGATACAGGTCCCCAATACCTTGATATCTGATGAGTGAGTCTATGGTGCGCGATGCAATCGCAAATACTTTGCGTTTCACACCACGATAATCCGGATCCAGGAAGGAATTCCTGATCACGTAAACCTTCGGCTTGCCATGTACTTTGAGCTTCTTGGTAATTGTCTTCCAGTCAACCGCGGCTGGATAGACAAACACCTGCGACACGGTACCACCGTCCACATGCATCTCATCGTAGGGTTGACCGTTGGCCTCCACTGGAATCACCACCGGCGGGAACAAGACCGGGATCGCAGCCGACGCCTGAATCACATCGTGTATCAGCGCCATCTTACCCGGGTAGTCGCTGGCAGCGATGGCGCCGATGTTCCAGATCACGGACCGGCCGGCGTCGAGGTTTGCAGTGCCGATGAACAGGCGCCGGCCTCTGTTGTGCTGGCGAGCAATAGCGTCGATGAAGTCCGCATTGAAGTGCTTGACAAGCAGCGACCGTAACGGTTTGGTGTCATACATCGCGTCGGCAAATACGGCGCCGATAGCGTTTCGCTTCTTGAAGATGTCCTCAGTAGAAATATTGGTATAGACCGCTTCCAATTCGTCGTCGTAGTCGGAGCCAAGGAACGCGAAGGGTGCGGTCAGGGCGCCAGTGCTGATCCCCGTCACCATAGTGAACTCCGGGCGCGTACCGGCCGCCGTCCATCCCACGAGCAGTCCCGAGCCGAAGGCCCCCTCGGCGCCACCGCCGGAGATCGCCAGGTAGTGGTGAGGCCCATCGTAAATTCCGGCGTACTCGCGGCGAAAATCGGCCACGGTGAACGTCGTAAATCGCTCCAGGGAGAATTTTGGCCACTCGTCGCCCCAGAGGCGCGCATCCGGTATGCCCGGAATATGGGCCTGGGTGGTGAGGTCAAGGGGAAGCGGTTTACGCTCAGGCGTGCTAGCACAGCCGGTGACTATCGCCACCAACCCAATGACAAAAGCACGGCCAGCCAGTAAGCGTAATATTTCAAATATTTTTGCCTTCATCTCCGTAAGCCGCGATCAATCCGCTTACTCCTAGTTAAGCGCATCATCCTTGTAGTATTTGGTCCCCTTCGCCGTGAGCTCCAGCGCCAGACCCTCGTCGGTCAGCTGATACAACCACACGCCCGGTGAGACCGACATCGCGCCCGCATACGCGCCACCTTGTCCGGACACCTTCGCGGCTGCGGTGGCCTGAGCACCGAGTTCCCAACCCGATTCAATAAACTGATTCAGCACGCTATGATTATCGAATATAAAAACCACATGGAACTTCTTCACCCCCATACCTAGGCCAGCCTGAATCTCCACCATTTTCATGAACGTTTCCTTCCCGGTTGAATTGTCGACCACAATACCTGTCCCTTTCCCACCACCGGCGATCAAGATCTTCATTCCAAAATTGTTGAACACCGCGTAGCCGGCAGCGCCGTTAATCGCTGACTTGGCACTGGGCTGGATCTCGTACAGCCTATCCAGCGTTTGTGCCGCCGTTTTCCGAATGTCTTGTCGCTTTTGGTCCACGGATGATTTGCCAGCAGCGACCGTCCCGGTGACGATTACGGCACAAACAAACAAAACAATCGATTTCATGCTTCCTCTCATTTCAAATACCTCTCTATAGTGTTGACGGCCACGACGCGTTATCTATACGCGCCCCGTGGGAAAACCAAGACGTCATGCAACGTGTGCCATGCCGACCGCATCCGGTATCGCAACACTTGTCACTTACGATACAGGCGAAGCGGACGGCGCAGCTACCAACGTGCTGGAAAACAACCTGCCGCCGCTGATCACCCGCCGAAGTTATACTTGAGGCCAACGGTAAGGATGTCGATTCTCAGATCGTTGACGCTGGTATCAACCCAAGAAAATTCCCCGAACACACCGAGCTTGCCAAAATAATAATCGGCTCCGATCGCCAAATACGCCTCGGTATCGTCTTGGTCGTCTCTAACCGGCCCGATAATCGACAGGACTTGGTCTGATTTCGAGTTAACGAAAAAAGCGCCAACCTTACCGTATAACCCAAACTGCTTGGTCACATCCCAGTTCCCTACTGCAGCGAGCTGCCATGTATTCGCATCGATCGTGACACCGCTGCCGCCTGTGTAATCCCCAAGATCGATGTAGCCGGCCTCAACACCGAACCACTTGTTAAACATATACCCGCCCCGGATACCCCACGTGGTGTCGCTGTCACTGAATGACAGATCATTAACGTCCTTGAAGTCGGCGTCGAGCCAGTTTGCGGAGATACCGGCGTAAAAACCTTTATGTTCGTCGGCGGCTGCGATTCCAGGGGCTAACAATGCCAGCGAAAACGCTGCAGGAAGCAATATTTTTGCCATAGACATAGTTGTTTCCTCAATTGAGAGTTTTAGTAACCGGTGTGACGCAAGTTATTCCACACTATTCACATCGTGCTAAACACATTACGCGGGATCCCGGCCTCATTCCGGCCATTTTGTGCCACTTTGTTGACAAGCAAAAGCAACCTTCTCAATGGTGTCCTTCCCGAAAACTCATATCACACACTATCATGCCGCCAACCGTTCATAATGGTGATGCAGACCACCGACCTCTGGAAATTGTACTACCTTTCCAAGGTCTGGTGACTGCACCGATCGCGACTCGGGACTATCCATTCCCAGCGACAGATGCGTGCGCCAGTGATGATAATAGTTGAAATAGTTCGTCAGGATTCGTTTCAAATGACGATCGTTTAACACGACGACATGATCCAGACAATCTCGCCGGATGCTGCCAATGACGCGTTCCACAAATGCATTCTGCCAGGGGCTTCGCGGTGCTGAGAGCACCTCTTCGATACCCATGCTTTGGACGCGTTTCTGGAATTGGCCCCCATAGATACAGTCTCGGTCCCGCAGTAGATATTTCGGTGCCGTATCCCAGGGGAACGCTTCAATGATGTGCGAGGACCACCAAAACAAACAGCACCTTGTTTCTCACGGTTGGCACCACGAAGAAATCGATAGAAACCAAATCCCTGACATGATTATTCAGAAAAGCCTTCCACGTCGGCGATGATGGTTTCCTGGATCGCACCCGGTACTTCTCCACGGTTGATTTAGCAATATCGATGCCGAGCTTGCGTAGCTCCCCGACAATCCGTGGCGAACCCCAGCCAACGTTAGCTACCGACATCTTGCGGATCAACGCCTTGATTTCTTCTGATACCGACGGTCTACCGGGCCTGCCATGCTTGCTCAATTTGGCCCAATGATCGCGATAACGTTTACGCTGCCAGGCAATCACAGTCCCTGTCTGGACAAAAACCAGCGCATCCCGCCACCCCGACCAGCGGCGCGCGAGCCACAACCAGAGAATACGGTCTCCGGAGCTAATCTGCAGGCGTTTGGTTGATCTCTGATACACGGCAAGTTGATGTCGCAGTGCCACAATCTCGAGCTGCAGGGAAACCCGCGAACGGATCACAGTAGACACCAGCAGTAACAGCGCGCAGACA
>JAOTWM010000505.1 GCA_029862885.1 Gammaproteobacteria bacterium | reverse complement strand
GAAAAACCTTTATCGATTCCCGTTTGGGTCTTACGGACAACACCTATTCGCCCGGTCTTGGCCCCGTGAGGGACGAAAACCAGCAGTTCACCGGCTTTATCGGGTGCAAAGACCTTAACGCACCCACAACCACTGATGTCGACCAAATACAACTTTTTGTCGGCATCTATGGCACGTAAAGGCGGATTGGACAGGTTCAAGGAAGGTACAACGGTCGCTATTCGTTTGCCGTTCGCGTCCATCTTTACGATCCCCTCGGATCCTAGATCTACGTAAACAAAACCGTCCTTGTCGACAGCAACCCGCCCAAGAGAGTCCGCCTCAGAAAAATTGAACTTTTGAAGCAAAGGAACAGAAAAATCGTACTTGTAGACTGTCTTGTTTAAACTGTCGCTAATGTAGTAAACGGCGTCACTTGGAGATGTCGCGCCGCGCGGACCCACGGCAATACGCACATTTGGCCCCCAACCCTCGTCAATACCTGAGAACGAACCCTGTTTTGAACCTTTTAGATCGAATACAACCAGCTTGGGAAAGTCAGAACCCGACCCGTCATCTAGCACATAAAGATACTTATCGTTGAGTCCGATATCCCCAGCCTTTTTTAAGGTCCCTTTACCAATAAAATCCTTAAACTTGCCATTTTTATCGTATACGCCAATTGCCTCACCGAACAGGCCGAAACGCCCGGATACATAGACGTTTCCCTGGGCATCTATGGCAATCGCTCGCGGCCCTGGGGCAACGGTTACGAATTTGACGCTGCCATCAATGGGGTCGATGTGGACAATGGTTAGATCGATTATGCGTTTGTACTTCCCATCTGTGTCGAATACTTCAATCCTGTGATTGCCTGTGTTCGCCACGAACACTTCGTTATTGTGAATGGCTACAGTCGCCCTGTTGCCAATTAATGTTAGTTCTCCGGGTGCCTTCCCGGGAGAACCAATAGCTCTGTCAAAATTGTACTTAGCCCCATAGGGCAGCGTATCCTTCACCTTCGCCTTAACGCTGGGGAATCCTGACGCGTCTGTCGGAGAGAAGAGGACCTCGTTGTTCTCCGGCACAGAATCGAACCCTTGTCCCCTGATTCTGATGAGCGTTCCACTTTCGTCATCACTGGGAGTCCCAGCCCACCCTACCGATGGGGTAAAACTGGATATAAAAATAGGTGCGGGATCGGCGTATAGGGGTAGCGGGACTCCGTAAATCCCTAACAGTACCATGGGCCAAATAATGACCATGCTGAGAAAAGTTTTGATGTCCCTATTCATGGGTGTTCGGGAAATTAAGACGACGTTTCGGCTCGTACACTGTATTTCAGACCTCAATCTACCAAACCAAAATCGTTGTATCGAACCACTGCCTCATCCGTGTTGTTCTCGTCGTTCAACAAGATGAGCCACGATTCACCGCTTTCTTTTTGCGGCAGCGCGATGCCCTCCAGCGCGTTCGATCCGGGGCCGACCGTATGTAGGACGTCGTCTAGCAGTCGCCCTTCGGCGCTCGGCGATGACGTCAATCGGACCGCGGCAACCTCCCCGGAGTCATCGATGGCGTACAGCACGTTTTTGGAGCGATCGAACTCGAGACCTCGCGGGTCCTTTAATGGTGTTTTGTACGTTCCCACGTGCTTGAAATCCGTGTTGTTGACAGGGTCGGGATCGACATCGATGACCAGTATTGCGCCGTCACCCTGACAATTGCCTTGGGCCGATAGAAAGAACAAACCGCCGAGCCCAAACCGACTGCGCGGGTAGAGTTGGCCCGTCCCGTCGACGAACCCGGCCTGCGAGAGGTTGGTGTCTGGTACGAAAACCATGCCTTCCAGCCCACCTACCACCGGCACCTGCGCCGGAATGCGCCATACCCGATTGGCGGCGTTCCCACTCGTCTCGTATTCTCGTATCTCCGGTTCACCCAGCAACTGCATCCAATATATCTCGGTCTCTTTAACTGATCACAATTATTAGTAGTGTGTTCTTAACACGCCATGATGTGGATCAAAGCAACGCAAGTCTTCTGTAGCGAAGCCCATGACGGCGGTTGAGCGGCCGTCACGGACTTTCGAGGAATTGATGGGGGCTTATCTCAATGCGACCCAGCAGGAGAAACGCAGCGCCGAGCGCGACCGAAGAAGTGTCGCCGCCTTACGAGGCTACTTCGCCGGTATGTGCTTGAACACGATGCGAGCGAAGGACGTCAGGGGTTACACCGCGTGGCGCCAGGAGCGCCGAATTAAAGGTGCGACGATCTATCGGGAGCTATCGGTCTTATCTGCAGCGATCAACTACGCGATTCGCGAAAGGGAGTGGGAGATCCCCAATCCCGCGACCGGCCGGAAACCGAAGCAAGGCGAAAGTCGCATTCGCTGGATTTCGCGAAGCCAGGCCGAAGCGCTGATTCGCGCCGCGGAAGGTTTACCGCGAGCTTCGGTGTACCTGCCCGACTTCATCCGGCTGGCGCTGCATACTGGATGCCGGCGTGGTGAGTTGCTTGGGCTGGAGTGGTCGCGCGTGGACCTAAAGGAAGGGCTGTTTTACCTGGAAGGCATGCACACCAAGTCCGGAAAACGCCGCTCAGTGCCGCTAAATCAAGTGGCGCGGACGGCGTTGAGCAACCGGGCCTGGATCTCCCCTGACCTGGATCAGCAAAGAAAAAATGGCACCTCCTCTCGAAACTGCCAAGAACCTGCTATCGGTACGAGACCGGCTAACAAAAACTAAAAAAAACTAAAAAAAATGATGGTAATGAATGTGCCAGTGGAGTGTCTTTCGGAAGTCCCGAGGTGTCGGCAGCAGTGACTCCAGCCGGTACCGCTTGCTTTATATGCCATGAGCATTCTGGCGTCGGGGTTCTATACTTCCCAGCAGTGCTCGGAGAGCAGAACGAATGGCCAGCGATCTTGGGTTGGATGATTGACGTCACCCAGCGGTTTCGACCGTGTTCGGTACAATTTTAAAGAAAGTGAAGGTCGAGGGGACTAGCGAAAGTCGGACGGTCCTCGGTCACTGGAATTCCAGCTGACGCCGACAGACTCATCTACCTTCTTCAGCGATACTTTATCAACATGCTTATGGCCCATCAAAGCTCGCATTGCGGCCCATTGTTTTTTGTCAAAAGCGGCGCTGGTCGCCGCGAAGCTCGCTTGTAGCGGGACGGTCTTCGAGGCGCGGTCAAGACGTAAACTTCCCCGAATAGGCGACAAGCTTTTTGGCTGGAAACGGCTGAGGGTGCTGCTATACGTGCAGAAAACCCGGATACGGTGTGGTGAGCCGATGCGAGACGATCCCGCGGCGGCCACGGTTCCGTCAGATACCCACGAACCTCACCCTCAAATCCAACTCAAGATTCAATATCTTTACCCGAGGACCTAAACGCAACCAAAAGTGCCTATGCGCAATTATTCTTGCGCATAGGATTGATAATTGCGCATAGAGGTGTTTTAATTGCGCATATTGTCTATGCGCAAGGATCGGGGGAAATGGCCAAACCCATACCAGAGCAGAAATTGCACGCAATCGAAGCCGTGGTGGCTGCCCACCCGGACGGCATCGGTATCCAGGACATCGAGGACGAACTTGAACAACACATAGCCCGACGCACGCTCCAATATCGCCTGAAGCACCTCGTCGATAAAGGTCGCCTCGTTAAAGAGGGTCAAAAGCGCTGGGCCAAGTACCGGCCGCCCGGTGCAGCACGCGACGTTGCGGCCAAAGCTCCGGAGATATTCGACGAAGAGCTAGCAGCCGAAGTGCCGATCTCCAAGCCAGCGGCTGAAATCCAGAGATACGTACGCAAGCCCGTGCAATCGCGAAAGCCAGTGGGATATGAC
>JAOTWM010000065.1 GCA_029862885.1 Gammaproteobacteria bacterium | reverse complement strand
CAGATTAAACTCAACACATTAGCTATGCGAAAACAAATGCATTACGATAACCGATCAACAAACTTGATGAGCTAAACCGTCTCTTAATCTAAAACTCCATTAGTCCGAATTCTTTTGACGACGTACAACTTCATTTAGCTTGTCCTCTATTGGGGGGATGGGTCTCGATACTTATATATTAGGTACACAAAATATAGTAAGTCTGAGTCTTTTACTGAGCCTACTATGGGCCCAGCCATATTTATGGTGCATCGCGTCCAGTATTCCCAATCATATTTTCAAAGTCAGCTATTTAAGGCGGCACGGTATTGAAGCCATTGGCTCTAAGGCCAATTTGCAACCGTTCGGCGGTTTTCGGCATTGCTACATATTATCCGATGCGAGGATACTCTTGAGGTGACCCTTCGGCATCGTGGGGCGGGACGAGCGCGAGCGAACGCCGCCCTGATGCTCCGATCACGGGCCAAGAGTGCCACGGGTTTTGGATAAAAATCCCGCCAGCGCGCCTCATGCCTGTGCGAAATCCAGTGTGCGTATAGACGCAAAGTGTTCGCAGACGTTGGTGTAAACTGTGCCGATCAATAATTGCGGTCGTCTATTTCGGCCATCTGAGAAAATGCGCAAAGTGCAGGATCCAAGCAAAAATGTACATCACAGCGTTGTTTAGCATAAAGGGCGGGGTCGGCAAAACGTCGACGGCCGTTAATCTTGCATACCTGAGTGCGGCTTCCGGTGTGCGCACGTTGCTATGGGATCTCGATCCGCAAGCTGCATCGTCCTTTTATCTGCGGGTCGACGCGTCGATAAAGGGTGGAATCGAAGGGGTATTCGAGAAAAATACCGATAAACGCATCAAGGGAACGGACTACCCGAATTTCGACCTGTTGCCGTCTGACTGGTCGTATCGAAATCTTGATTTGTATTTTCATGCGCAGAAAAAACCGAAGCAACAGATCAGACGTTTTTTGCAGGAGTTTAGCGGTAATGAACGCACCTATGCCGGCGCTTACGAGCATATCTTCATCGATTGCCCGCCGGGGTTTACGCTGTTGTCGGAAAACATTCTGCGCGCGGCGGATGACTTATTGGTGCCCATTATCCCGACGACGTTATCGTTACGCACGTTAGATCAATTATTGGAGATGACGGCATTGCCGAAGTGTAACCATCTTCGAATCCTGCCGTTTTTATCTATGGTGGACGGTCGCAAGCGCTTGCATCGCGATACCATGACCCAACTTCAGACTCAACGACGCGTGTTGCGCTCATATATTCCGTACTCCAGCGACGTCGAAAAGATGGGATTGCGACGCGAACCGCTCGTGGCCTATGCGCCCCGTAGCGCGGCCGGTCACGCATTCAAATTGTTGTGGTCGGAGTTACAGAATCGTGTCGCCACCTTGAAGCAAAAATAACGGCGATCTCGGCAGTTCTTCTACGTTTTTTGCGGCGTCTATATGAAGATCAATAGTATCGAAACCTTTGCCACCGAGGATGTCGGGTTGGTGCGGGTGCGAACCGATAACGGCGCCGAGGGTTGGGGGCAGGTGTCAACCTACCATGCCGATATTTCGGTTTCGGTATTGCATCGTCAGGTTGCGGTCCACGCATTGGGTAGCGATATCTCCGACTTGACCTTGCTGGGTGACTTACTGGACCGGATCTATGAACGGGAGCACAAGTTTCCGGGGTCCTATATGTGCCGCGCTTTGGGGGGGTTGGATACGGCCATCTGGGATCTGCACGGCAAACAGCAGGGCAAATCCGTGTGTGAGTTGTTAGGGGGTACTCCGCGTCCGCTGCGGGTGTATGCCTCGAGTATGAAACGCGATATCACCCCTGACGACGAGGCGCAACGATTTATGCGGTTGCGCGATATCCATGGCTACGATGCATTTAAGTTTCGGGTGGGTTCCGAGTGCGGTCGAAATCGCGATGAGTGGGCCGGGCGCTCGGAGCAGATCGTGCCGACGATTCGCAAAGCATTAGGCGACGACGTGGCGCTGCTTGTGGATGCGAATAGTTGCTACGAGCCACAAGCCGCCATCGCATTGGGCCGCATTCTACAGGACAACGGCGTTTGCCATTTCGAAGAACCGTGCCCGTATTGGAATTTGGAATGGACCAAACAAGTCACCGACGCGCTTCGTCTCGATGTTACCGGTGGTGAACAAGACAATAATCTAACGTTGTGGAAGCACATCATCGACGCCCGCATCGTCGATGTCGTGCAACCGGACATATGCTACATGGGCGGAATCGATCGGACTTTGCGGGTCGCACGAATGGCCCGTGATGCGGGGCTTGTGTGCACACCGCACGCCGCGAACCAATCGCTGGTCACGATCTTTACGTTACATCTGATGGGTGCGATCGAAAACGCCGGGCCCTATGTCGAGTTTTCCATCGAAGGCCACGACTATTATCCCTGGCAGTACGGTGTATTCGAGGAATTTCCCGTGGCGCGAGACGGCAAGGTGCAGATCCCCGACGGCCCCGGATGGGGAATTCGAATTCGCCAAGACTGGCTCGATAAAGCCGTATATCAATGTAGCCGGTACCAATAGACGGGCACCACTACGCCGCCCTCCCGGTTTACATATCCGCGGTGTGGCGCTATTCTCGCCACTTGGTATACTGTATACCAGATTTCCTTCAAGAAAGTGATTGAGCCCTGATTGAAAGGTCCGCGAGCACGGCGATTGACTGACCCATGAGCACAAGCGCCATTTCTGTGCAGCGTCTCGATACCGAGCCGGCCTTGAAGGAAAGGGTATGCGAGGCGTTGCTCGCAGCGATCGCGGCGATGGATATCTACGCAGAGCCAGAACCGCCGAAATTAGATGAACGCCAATTGGCGGCGCGGCTCGGCGTGAGCCGGACGCCGGTGCGCGAGGCGCTGGCGGTGTTGGAACAAAAAGGAATCGTGAAGATTATTCCGCGCCGTGGCACATTCGTAGTGCGGAAAACCAAGCGCGAAATACTCGAGATGATTCAGGTCTGGGCAGCGCTTGAGGGCACGGCAGCCGCGATGGTGACGGAGCGTGCCAGCGATGAAGAGATTTCGCGGCTGCGTGGAATGTTTGCGACCTTTACCGATGACGGTGAGATCAGAGCACACATCGATGAGTACTCGGAAACCAATATCAATTTCCATCAGGCGCTGATTTCGCTCAGTGGTTCCAGACTAATTAAAGAAATCACCGACAACTTGTTTTTGCATATTCGCGCGATGCGCATGCGTAGCATCAATGAACGTGATCGGGCGCAGCGTTCCATAATCGACCATATGCACATCATAGAAGCACTGGAGCGGCGCGACCGAGATGAAGCGCAGCGCACGGTGCGCGACCACAGCTTGGATTTGGCAAGACACATTGAGCTTTATACCGACTATTTAGACTGACGCGGCAATGCCCGATATAGTCTCTAGCTAGTTATCGTTGAACTTTTTTAGGAGGAGTGCATATGTCTACAGCAGCGAAGGACATCAAAGTATCCAATACCGCCACCGACACGTTGGTGCAGAAAAGCCGCTCGGAAAGTGTCGTATCGGGCGGACATTTGGCCGCCAAAGCCCTTAAAAACGAGGGCGTCGATACGATTTTTACATTATGCGGTGGTCATATCATCGATATCTACGACGGTTGCATAGACGAAGGCATTCGAATCATCGATGTGCGCCACGAACAGACAGCGGCTCACGCGGCCGACGGTTATGCGCGACAGACCGGAAAACTCGGCTGTGTCGTGACGACGGCCGGCCCCGGTTGCACTAACGCGATGACCGGTATCGCTACGGCATTTCGCTCCGAAAGCCCGGTGTTGCACATTGGCGGCCAAGGTGCGCTGACCCAGCACAAAATGGGATCGTTGCAGGATTTACCTCACGTGGACATGATGGCGCCGATCACCAAATTCGCCGCCGGAGTACGCTCCACAGAGCGTGTCGCCGATATGATTTCGATGGCCGCCCGCGAGTGTTTTGCGGGCGCACCGGGACCGAGCTATCTGGAGATTCCGCGCGATATTCTCGATCGCGAGGTCGGCATCGACACCGCGGTCGTGCCGCAAGCCGGTCGGTATCGCGCGTCCAGTAAATCGATCGGCGATCCCGCGGACATCGAGCGCCTGGCCGACATGCTTGTGGAGTCCGAGCGTCCCGCGATTCTGCTCGGCACCCAGGTGTGGATGTGCCGTGGCCATCAAGAAGCGATCGATATGGTACGCGGCCTAAATATTCCAGCCTACTTCAACGGTGCGGGACGAGGATTATTGGCACCGGGCGATCCGCATCACTTCAACCGTACGCGGCGTGATGCGTTTAACCAGGCCGATGTCATTATCATCGTGGGCACGCCGTTCGACTTCCGTATGGGATACGGCAAGCGCTTGCGGTCCGATGCAGCGGTCGTGCAAATCGACCTCGATTACCGCACGGTGGGTAAGAATCGGGACGTGACGCTAGGGATGGTGGGCGACCCTGGGGCGATTCTCAAAGCCGTACACGATGCGGCCACGGGTCGCAACGATAGCGGCGCTAAACGACGCGAAGTCTGGCTCGATGAGTTACGGGCGATTGAAGCAAAGAAAACGGAAAAGCTCATGCCGTTGTTTAGATCCGATGCGAATCCGATTCACCCTTATCGGGTAGCTTGGGAACTCAACGAGTTCCTGACTGAGGACACGATATATATCGGCGATGGTGGTGACGTGGTTACGATCAGCGCACAGGCTGTGCAGCCACGGGCGCCGGGAAACTGGATGGATCCGGGAGCGCTCGGTTCGCTCGGCGTCGGCACTGGATTTTCGATGGCCGCGAAACTTGCCCACCCCAACAAAGAGGTGTTGTGTTATTACGGTGACGGGTCGTTCGGCATGACCGCGTTCGACATGGAAACGGCGAATCGATTCGGCGCACCCTATCTCGCTGTGATCGGCAACAACTCCGCGATGAACCAGATTCGATACGGCCAAATTACCAAGTATGGTGAGGAGCGCGGGGATATCGGCAACCTGCTTGGCGATGTGCCGTTCTCGAAATTTTCCGAGATGCTGGGTGGCCACGGTGAAGAAGTTCGTGAAGCCAGCGAAATCGCACCGGCGTTGCAGCGCGCCCGTGAAGCCATTGCAACCTCCGGCAAATCGGCGGTGGTGAATATCTGGGTCGATCCAACTGAATATGCGCCGGGTACCAAAGCACAGACCATGTATAAATAAAATGAGAGCTTTGCACCAGCGAACTTTTACCCCTGATCGGCGTTGAAAATGTTCTCGAATGCTCATTTATGCCGTATCTAATATTTAGTGGGCAAACTGCGCTTCTGTGCGCATTTCGACTTGCTCAGGGACAAAATCTCAGCCGTGCAAAGCACTCAGTTCAAATTGTTAGAATTGTAATTAGAGGAGCCAAATGAAAGCGCTAGAGGGAGTTCGTATTCTGGATATGACGCACGTCCAATCCGGGCCGACATGTACGCAGCTGTTGGCGTGGTTCGGAGCAGATGTAATTAAAGTTGAACGGCCCGATATCGGTGACGCGACTCGCGGGCAGTTGCGCGATATCCCCGATGTCGACAGTTTGTATTTCACGATGCTTAATCACAATAAGCGCAGCGTCACGTTGAATACCAAAGACGATAAAGGTAAGGAGATCTTCACCCGATTGCTGGAATGCTGCGATGTAATCGCGGAAAATTTCGCGCCGGGCGCCTTGGATCGCATGGGGTTTAGCTGGGAGCGCATTCAAGAAATCAACCCGCGCATTATCTACGCATCGGTCAAGGGCTTCGGTCCGGGGCCGTACGAAGACTGTAAGGTCTACGAGAATGTGGCGCAGTGTACGGGCGGCGAGGCCAGCACTACGGGTTTCGATGACGGTCCGCCGATGGTCACCGGCGCGCAGATCGGCGATTCCGGTACCGGATTGAATATGGCGCTCGGTATTGTAACGGCGCTGTTTCAACGCGAGAAAACCGGACGCGGCCAGCGCGTGGTCTGCGCAATGCAGGACGGTGTTTTAAATTTGTGCCGGGTCAAGCTGCGCGACCAGCAGCGCTTGGCGCGCGGACCGCTAACGGAATACCCGCAATATCCGAATGGTAAGTTTGGTGCCACTGTGCCGCGTGCTGGGAACGCGTCCGGTGGTGGCCAACCCGGCTGGATCGTGAAGTGTAAGGGTTGGGAAGACGATCCGAATGCCTATGCCTACGTGATCACCCAAGCCGCTGCCTTTTCAGCATTAGCTAAAGTGATCGGCCGTGAAGACTGGCTGGAGGACCCCGAATGGTCGACCCCAGACGCACGTCTTCCGAAGTTGGACGCCGTGTTTCATGAAATCGAGAAGTGGACGATGACTAAGACCAAATTCGAAGTCATGGAGATTCTAAATCCGCTGAACGTACCTTGCGGGCCGATCTTGTCCATGCAAGATTTAGTGGAAGAGCCGTCTCTGCGGAAAACCGGGGCCATCGTGGAGGTCGATCATCCGACCCGCGGCAAGTATCTGACGGTCGGTAACCCCATCAAGCTGTCCGATTCCCCTGCCGAAGTTCGGCGTTCACCGTTGTTGGGTGAGCATACCGATGAAGTGTTGCGGGATGTGCTCGGCTACGGCGACGAAGAAATTCAGCAGGCCAGAGAGCTAGGTGCGGTGTAACGTTTAACGCGGAGTTATAGAAAGTGAAACTAGTAATTCATGGGCAACAAGCTTTTGGCAAAGGCGTGCTTGAAGCGATACTCGAGCGCGGCTCCGATGAAATTGTAGCCGTGTACTGCGGTCCGGATGCCGGCAGCCGCACGGACCCGTTAAAGGAATTGGCGATAGAAAAAGGCCTGCCGGTGCATCAGCCCGAGTCCTTTAAAGATCCGCAAGTATGGGAGCAAATGCGTTCCCATGCGGCCGATTTGTGCGTGATGGCGTACGTAACATTGTTTGTGCCGGAGGAGGCGTTAAACGCGCCGCGCCTGGGTTCGATCCAATATCATCCATCGTTGTTGCCGATGCACAAAGGGCCCAGTTCCATCAATTGGCCGATAATTTTTGGCGAATCCAAAACCGGCTTGAGCATCTTCTGGCCCGATAACGGCTTGGATACCGGCCCTATTTTGCTTCAGAAAGAAGTGGACATCGCAGCGGACGATACGCTAGGCAGTTTATATTTTAACCACCTGTTCCCGATGGGTGTCGATGCAATGATGGAGTCAATCGAACTTGTGCGCAATGGCACCGCGTCGAAGATTCCGCAAGATCCCGACGCGGGAACTTACGAAGGGTGGTGCGGTAAAGCCGATGCCGAGATAGATTGGTCGCAACCCGCGGATCAAGTGTATAACCGAATTCGCGGTACCAATCCGCAGCCAGGGGCATGGACGACGGTCAACGGAGCGGAATTGAAGATTTTCGATAGTGTGTTGGACATTGGCGATTCCGACACGGCGCCCGGCACAATTTGTGGTTTATCCGACGATGGTTTTTCAGTCGCGTCGTCAGGCGGGCGAATACTCGTGCAACGCGTTCGTCCAGCGGGTAGTGGCAAGGTCGCGGCAGTCGAGTTTGCAACCGCTAGCGGCTTATCGGTCGGCGACCGGTTGGGCGGTTAGGTCAATAACGGCGGATTCCACGGCGCGCCCGAACGGGCACTACTGCGTCGACTGATATGCGCGGAGCTTGGATCACGTCGGGCGGTTAGAGGCGAAGCCGAAAACCGCCCAATGGTTGCCGCTACGTCAAATTCAAAACGGCGGATTTCACGTGCGCTCTATCCGCCCTGCGACGTCGAAATATTGTTGCAGGGCTTGGGTTCGCGTAGGTAGGTTAGGAGTAAAACGGAAAACCGCCGACTGTCTGCATGGAAAGAGGATCGTTACCATTCCTTCCCCGGTCAGTTCGTGATGACCGGCATTATTCGCGGCGCGCGCCGGCTAAGCAGTTCACAACCGTCTTCGGTTATCACGATATTTTCTTCGTGTACCAGCATTTTCCCAGGGGCGAGTTCCATGCCGGGTTCAATCGTCATCACCATGCCGGGCTCCAGTACGGTATCGTCGCCCGGCATATTCGATGGCGGCTCGGTCAAGTGCATACCGAGACCATGACCTGACCGCCCCACATTCAAACCTTGAGCTCCGGCGGCGTCCAGTACATGCGCTTGAGCCGTCCACAGCCCGGCCGCGGTAACACCCGGGCGGGCGGCCGCAATGCCGGCCTCGGTTGCATCCCAAACCGCCTCATGACAGCGCTGGGCTTCCTCGGTGATATGCCCAAACGCAAAATTGCGGTCGAAGTCACAAAAATAACCGTCATAGGTAATTCCGGTATCGATAAACATGATGACTCCATCGGTTAATCGTGCGTCCTGTGGGCCAACGATGATCTGGCTATACCCACCCGGCCCTGAGCAAACCGCAACGAACGGTGTGGTATCCGCACCGCATTCGAGCGCTGCGATTCGAAACTCGCGTGATGCGTCGATTTCGGAATCGCCAAAATGGATGCGGGATTGAAACAGATCGAACGCATCGCTGCCGATGCGGCAGGCCTCGCGGATTTTCTCGACTTCGCGTTGCGATTTGATCTTGCGTAACTCCCAGATCAGCGGCGAACCGTCGACAAATTCAATTCCCAGATTGCTGTTGCGGAGCCGGTCGAAGTCGGTGATCGGCATGCGCACCACGGATTCGCGTCCCATCTCCCAGCCGGCCCGGCCATAACGTCTCGGACACGATGCCAGAACGTCCGCGAGCAAGGTCACGCCATCGTCGTCCGGGCGCGGCGCGGGCCAGGTGCGAATATCGCTGACCCAGGTTGTCGCCATGCCGGGCCCGCCGATTTCCGGTATCACCGCGATTGGATCGTGTTCGCGACCCACGACTAGAAAAAACGGCCGCGTCGGACTTTCCCAAAACTGCGAATTAAATCCCGAGAAATATCGGAAGTTTTGGGGTCCGGTCAAAACCAATGCATCCAGCCGTGCGGAGTCCATCAGCCGCTGCGCATTAGCGACTCGTGTTTCGAATTCTTCGGTGGGAAATCCGCGCGCTGGCACGATATGCGGTTCAGACATTGAATGAATCTCGTTTGGATTGAGCACTCGGCAAAGAAGTTTGGGAATTATCGCACTATAACCCGCCTCGGCATCAAATCGAGGTCTGCGAATTGACGTTTTGGCAGGTACAATTGTGGCGTCTCGTGCTGCGGCAATCGGATCAACGAATGAGGGCTAAGAATTATGTCACCTACCCAATTAATCGATCTCGAAAGATATCCGATTGACGATCTCACGTCTGAGAGCGGCAAACGACTGGTAGCGGAGTGTCGCCAAGCGTTAGACGAGGACGCGCTGTGCATGTTGCCGGAATTTATTCGCACCGGGGCATTGCCGAGGATGATCCGAGAGATAGAGGAATTATCGTGTAATGCCTATGCGTTCGATACAGTGCGCATCGCCTATGACGATGACACAGGTGTATGGCCCGACGACCATCCGCGGAGCATTGCGCATCGCTGCCGCTACGGCCAGATTCTGGGCGACGATGTTGGCGCGGATGCTCTGATCCGCAAGGTGTACGGCTGGCCAACATTAACCGAATTCGTGCGCCAGGCGCTCGGCGAGGACACGTTACATTTGAGTGCATGTCCGCATTTGGCGTTGACGGCACAAGTATCGGGCCCCGGAGATCGCAACGGCTGGCACTACGATACCAATGATTATGTGATCTCACTGATGCTGCAGGCGGCGGATTGCGGCGGGGAGTTCGAATACGCCCCGTATATCAGGTCCCAAACCGATGAAAAATACGATGCCGTTGCCAAGGTGTTCGAGGATCCCGATCAATACGCCCGGCGACTCCTGATTCCTCCGGGCACGTTTACTTTGTTCAAAGGCGATTTGTCGTTACATCGAGTGCGGCCGATCGGCGAGACCGCCCGTAAACGTTTAGTCGCGTTGTTTAGTTACCATCATGCGCCGGGCCAAGTATTTTCTCCCGACTACGTCGCATCGCTAAAGCAGCGCCCGCGACTGGGTGAGTTACGCGCGTGACTGAATTACCGTGAATTGTGTGATTTAACGCGAGCGATTTACAGGATCCGTGGGATTGCGAGGCGGTGCTAAATAAGATACTCGTGCCACCTGAGCACCAACACCGTTTCTACGCGTCGTGAGTTCTGCATCAGAAAATCCGGAGGTAACCGTGGTGGGTGCCGGGATCGTGGGCATCTGCTGCGCGTTGGCATTGGTGGAGAAAGGTTTTTGTGTCCACGTCATCGACCGTGCGGGACCCGCAGAAGGCGCGAGTTACGGCAATGCGGGGGTCATTACGCCGTGGGGCTGCGTGCCGCAGTCGGTGCCGGGCATTTGGCGAAAGATTCCCAAATGGCTCATTGACCCGGAAGGGCCGATCAGTTTGCGTCTGGGCTATTTGCCGAAGTTCGCGCCGTGGGCGTTAAAATTTCTCCGTGCTGGACGGTCAAAGCATATTCCTGCAACCGCTAATGGAATGAGCGCATTAAGCCGTCCCAGTGTCGATCTGTATAAGGCGCTATTGAAAAACACGGGTCATGAGCAGCTCATCGCGGACTGTTGGGGTTTATATATCTATCGCAATTCGTCGGCATTGAAACCCGACGATGTGAAAATTCGCTTGCGCGAAGAGCGGCAGGTGCCGATGGAAATAGTCGATGGAAATACCTTGCGCGATATCGAGCCCGCCATCTCCAGCGATTACCAAGCAGCGCACGTAATTAAAGACCAAGCGAGAGCGGTCATGCCGGGTAAGCTCGGCCAAGCATTGGCGCAAAAAGCCGAATTTCTTGGTGTCAAATTTATCCGATCATCCGTACATGCGATCAAACCCAATGTGGACCGAAACTGGGAACTGACACTGGATGGCGAAACAGCCACTACCGGTAAGTTGGTAATTGCTGCCGGTGCGTGGTCGGCAGGGTTATTAGCGTCGGTGGGGGTGCGAGTGCCGTTGGAGGCCGAGCGCGGTTATCACTTGATGTTTACGAACCCGGGGGTGAGTTTGCGGCATTCGATTACGGACGTCGAAGCCACATTCGTCGTGAGTTCGATGGAGGACGGGGTACGAAGCGCGGGCACCGCCGAGTTTGCGGGCATCAACGCGCTTCCGCAGTACAAACGCGCCCATGTGCTGGCGCCGTTAACCAAGCGTATGTTGCCTGGGCTTAATACCGATGACACCGAGGAGTGGATGGGAACGCGACCATCATTTCCGGACAGCCTGCCTTGTATCGGCCGGGTCGCGGCGAGGCCAAATCTCTATCTCGCGTTTGGCCATGGTCATTACGGACTGACCATGGCGCCAAAAACCGGGCGCGTTATCGCCGATATCATCAGCAACGAGCAACCGGATATTGATCTTTCACCGTATCAGGCTGAGCGCTTTTACTAAATCTATTGCCCCGGCGGCTTTCGGCTTCGCCTCTAGCCGCCGCTGTTACGACTTGACAACCATCGTATGGCCGCAATCTGCGTACCAAAGCCGATCATTTTATAAAGGATTTGGTTTCGTGAAGTATCCGGCCCACTATTTGGTGATGCGATAGAAAATCGCATGCGGTATGCTATCGCCAGCTAGGGATTTAGGGATGCCTCGGGGTAAAATCCCGGCGGCTTATGTTTTTTGACGCGCGAGGCCTGATTTCGATTCCACAATGGAGTGCAAATGTAGCGACTCTAATGCGTTATTTTTCATGACTTTATCGGGCATAGTTAACTTCTTGTATTAGCTTTCGGGTTTGCCTAGTCGAATCCACGTGTGATTTTTTATGCGCTTGAATGCGATAATGGACCGGCGCAAATGGGTTTGGACACGTCGGCTCGAAAACAGACTTCGTTGCGGTGTCGGGTAAATTTGCGGTGTCGGGTAAGTTTGCGGTGTGGGGTAAATTAATGTATTAAAAGGGCGGCATGACTGCTGCGCGCTAGGCGTTGGGACAGAATACATATGGCCAGTGATAATAAACATTACGTCCAATTCGTTAAGGTACAAAAAAGCTACGACGGAGAAATTCTTGTCGTCAAGGAACTGAACCTCGATATTGAGCGCGGCGAATTCCTCACTATGCTGGGCCCCTCAGGATCCGGAAAAACCACTTGTCTAATGATGCTGGCCGGGTTTGAAACCGCGACTCATGGCGAGATCGTGCTTGATGGCGAGCCCATCAACAACGTGCCGCCTCATAAGCGCAATATCGGCATGGTGTTTCAGAATTATGCGCTGTTTCCGCACATGACCGTGGCGGAAAATCTGGCTTTCCCGCTGGAAGTCCGCAATATGGGTAAGCCCGAGATTGAAAAACGTGTGAGCGATGTACTCAACTTGGTACAGCTTGGTGAATTTGGGAATCGTCGGCCGGCACAGTTGTCGGGTGGGCAGCAACAACGAGTCGCCGTTGCGCGCTCACTGGTCTTTGAACCCAAGCTCATATTAATGGATGAACCGCTGGGTGCCTTGGATAAGCAACTGCGTGAGCAGATGCAATATGAAATTAAGCATATCCATGACAATCTGGGCGTGACGTCGGTGTACGTCACCCATGATCAGAGCGAAGCGCTCACCATGTCCAATCGGATCGCGGTATTCAATGACGGCGTCATTCAACAGCTCGCGTCTCCGGAGGCTTTGTACGAGGAGCCCGATAATGCTTTCGTTGCCCAGTTTATCGGTGAAAACAATACGTTGGTGGGCGACATCAAGGAAGCCAGCAACGGGGTCTGTAAAGTCGAAGTTAACGGCATCGTCATCGATGCGTTACCGGTGAATATCGGCGCGGTCGGCGGCAAGTCAACCCTTTCGCTGCGGCCCGAACGAGTCACAGTCGCTCCAGAGCCCGGAAGTTGCCCGAATATCGTCGACGCAAATGTCGAAGAGCTGATTTATCTGGGAGACCATATCCGCACGCGGATAAGCGTTTTAGGGCACGATGACTTCATCGTCAAAGTGCCGAATTCTTCGAGTCATGCCCAACTTAAACCCGGACATCCGGTGAAAGTGGGATGGCACGCAAGAGATTGTCGCGCGCTGGATGCGCCGGCTGCAGCTTGATCTAGAAGTTTGCATGGCTATTTGCGCCGAACGGCAGGGATTCTGCTTATAACTATTTTCATGAGATGAGGAGAGTGTAGAGAAATGAAACATCCGAAATTTAACCTGTTAACCAGTGCCACCATTGCGGCGGCCATCGGTTTCGGCGCCGCATCGACGGCCTACGCCGAGACCGAACTCGTAGTAGTCTCGTGGGGCGGTGCCTATTCGGCCAGTCAGCAAAAGGCTTACCACGAGCCCTATATGGCTGCGAATCCCGGTGTCAAAATTATCAACGACGATTCGGCGTCTGACGGGCTCGCAAAGCTCAGGGCCATGAATGAAGCCGGAAATGTGACCTGGGCGTTGGTCGATATGACGGCCTCTAATGCGATGTTAGCGTGCGACGAAGGCATCGCCCTAGAAATTGATCATGATACCTCATTGGCTCCCGCACCCGACGGTACGCCGGCGTCGAAAGATTTCGGCGACATGATTGTATCGCCGTGTTTTATTCCGCAAATCGTTTATTCCACCACGTTCGGTTATCGTACGGACTTGGCCAAAGTGCCGCCTACCAGTATTGCTGATGTGTTTGACCTGGAAAAGATTCCGGGCAAACGTTCGCTCGAGAAAAAGCCGATCAATAATATGGAATGGGCGCTGCTCGCCGATGGCGTGTCTGGCGACGACGTCTACAACGAGTTGTCTACACCCGAAGGAGTCGACCGCGCATTCGCCAAGCTGGACACCATCAAGGATCAGGTGGTTTGGTGGGAGGTGGGTGCGCAACCGGCGCAGCTGCTATCGGATGGTGAAGTGGTGATCGCATCGTCCTATAACGGCCGTTTATTCTCAGCCATCGAAGAGGAAAAACAGCCCATCGCGATGATGTGGGACTGGCAGATGCTTGACCTCGACGGTTGGGTCGTCCCCAAAGGCGGTCCCCATCACGACGTGGTGATGACATATTTGACATGGGCGACGGACACGCAACGTTTAGCGGATCAGGCGAAGTTCATTTCATACGGTCCGGCGCGTAAGTCCTCCGCTCCAATGGTGGGTAAGCATGCCGAACTCGGCATCGATATGGGCCCGCATATGCCGACCGATCCGAAGAACGCCAAGAATACCTTGTTAACCGGTTTTGAGTTTTGGGCAGACAACGCTGACGATCTGACCGAGCGTTTTCAGGCTTGGTTGTCTCAGTAGCTGAGCAAAGATTGGGGCGGCGGTCACGCCGCCGCCCCTGTCGTATTTTTACGATCAACCCCGTTTAAGATTAACAACTGGGCAAAGTTTTAATGGCACAAGCAGCCACAGCGATCGAACAAGACGTCATGGTTACGGTCGACGGCACGCCGCTTAAGGTGAGCCTCGCACGTTCGTTGCGGCGTAATAAACTCAAAGCCTTGCTGCTGGTACTGCCGCTGTTCTTGTTTATCCTCGTGACCTTCTTCATCCCCATTGTCGATATGCTGTTTCGCAGCGTGGAGAACCAGATTGTGGGGACGGTGCTGCATCGGACCGTGCCGCTGTTGGCCCAATGGGATGAAAGAAGTGGCGAGTTACCTGACGAGACGTTGTTTGCCGCCCTCGCTGAGGACTTCAAGGAAGCCACTGCAGCGAAGACTTCGGGTAGAGTTGGGCGTCGCTTGAACTATGAAAAGCCTGGGTTTTCGGGTTTATTTCGCAAGACCGGTAGAAAGGTAAAAACGATTGAACCGCCCTATAGAGAAGCGTTCATAAAGATCGACAAGAAGTGGGGCGATTTAGACATTTGGCGCCTGATTAAACGCGAGAGCGCTGCATTTACCATCGCCTATTACGTTTCGGCGATGGATTTGAGTTACGGTGATAGTAACGAAATCATCCGCAAGGACGAGAATAACCGGATATACCTCAAACTGTTCTGGCGTACGCTGTGGATGAGTTTGTTTATCACCTTTATGTGCCTGGTGCTTGCGTATCCGATCTCGTATCTGCTCTCGACGTTGTCGGTAGCCACCAGCAATCTGTTGCTTATTCTCGTGTTGTTACCGTTCTGGACTTCGCTATTGGTACGAACGTCCGCCTGGATCGCATTATTACAGCAGGAAGGCATTATCAATGACTTATTGGTGTGGGTTGGTGTCGTCGCCAACGACGATCGGTTGCAAATGATTCATAACCGCACCGGCACCATCGTGGCCATGATTCATATCCTCCTGCCGTTTATGGTGTTGCCGCTGTACAGCGTGATGAAGACGATACCCCCGAGTTACCTGCGCGCGGCAAGATCGCTGGGTGCGAATCAATTCACGGCATTTGTGCGGGTTTATATGCCCAACACCGTATCCGGAATTGGCGCAGGTTGCATTTTGGTTTTCATTCTTGCCATCGGTTATTACATCACACCGGCGTTGGTTGGCGGTCAATCGGGCACCCTCATCAGCAACTTTATCGCTCACCACATGTCCATTTCCTTGAACTGGGGATTGGCCGCGGCGCTCGGTTCAATCTTGCTGGCCGTGGTGCTGGTATTGTATTTTGTCTACGACAAGATCGTCGGCATCGATAACATGAAACTGGGTTGATACGATGGCGCTACCCGCATACACAAGTCCGTTGGAAAGAACGTGGTTTTATTCCTACCGCTTCCTTTGTGGTTGTATATTTTTCTTTCTGATTGCGCCGATCGTCATCATTATTCCGCTATCGTTTAACGCGGTGCCGTTTTTTACATTTACGCCGGAAATGCTGGCTCTGGATCCGGCCGGATATTCGACAAAGTGGTACCAGGATTTTTTCACTAATTTGAATTGGCGAGGTGCGGTCCAGAATAGCTTCATCATCGCCTTTTTTGCGACGATCATATCTACGGTTCTCGGCACCATAGCGGCGCTGGGCCTTAGTCGTTCCGAAATGCCGGCCAAATCGGTGGTCATGGGTATCCTGATTTCCCCCATGATCGTGCCGCTGATTATTTCTGCGGCCGGAATGTATTTTTTCTACACCAAAATCGGGCTTGCGGCGACGCATGTGGGCATCATCCTCGCCCATGCGGCACTGGGCACTCCGTTTGTGGTCATTACCGTGACCGCGACGCTGGTCGGATTCGATCATAGCTTGACGCGGGCGGCGGCGATGCTCGGTGCTTCGCCGACGACGACGTTTTTTAAGATCATTGTACCGTTGATTCTTCCAGGCGTTATCTCCGGGGCATTATTTGCGTTTATCACCTCGTTTGACGAAGTGGTGGTGATATTGTTTGTCGGCAGCTACGAACAACGCACTATTCCGTGGCAGATGTTCTCCGGAATTCGCGAGCAAATTAGCCCGACAATTCTCGCGGTGGCCACATTGCTTGTAGGTTTTTCCATTATGTTGTTGACCTGCGTCGAGCTATTGCGTCGCCGTGGCGAGCGCCTGCGCGGTATTCGGCCGACCTAAATCGGCTACCCCTATGAGGCTCCGGCATAGGTCGGGTGCCTTTTAAGTGTCTCGACAGATTCGCACTCCGGCAGTGAGGGAAAGAAAGTGTTAATTCCTTGCGCGAGGCAAAACTTTATACGATCTCTTGGGCCGATC
>JAOTWM010000064.1 GCA_029862885.1 Gammaproteobacteria bacterium | reverse complement strand
TCGGCACTTCGTTCAGACTCAGACCTCTATTGGACTTGACTATCACAGCCTGGCGATGTACAGGCTGTTTGCACCCCAACCGGAGCTGCACCATATTCATGAGAGAACGGCGTGGACGCCGCAACCTTCTCGGACTACATTAGCAAAGTACGCGCTGATCTGGAGCAAGCAGTATCCACGGCATATGGTCGCACGCCACTGATCTCCGGGGAGGATATCAGTGCACTTCGGCGTGATGCTCTGGTCAAGCTGCGGGATTACCTTCAGGAGCGCTTTAACGATGTGACCTTCGTGGGCTACGTACGGGCGCCTGCGGGGCTCATGTCTAGCACTTTTCAGCATCGAATTGGGTTCGGCTTGGTCGATCATTTCGATCTGGAAACGGAATACCGCTCCTACAAATGGACTTTTGCTAAATTCCACGAGGTTTTCGGTCGCGAACGGGTCAATCTGTGGAAGTTCGACATTGGGAGGTTCCCGGGAGGGTGTGCGGTGCGCGGTTTCTGCGCACGGCTCGGCATCGCGCTTCCGCCAGAGCGTATCCTCCGCCTCAAAGAGAGAGTCGCTGTCGCGGCAGGTCGTCGCGCTGCTTTATACTTACTCCAAGGCGTGGCGGAATGACGCCGCTAGAATGGCCGTCGGGCCAGAAACTCCTGGATTGCCTGGCGCCGATCGGCAGCGATCCGTTTCAATTGTCACCCAAAGTTCTTAAGCCGATTCTGGCAAAGCACCGCGCGGACATAGACTCGATGGAAGCGTGCTTGGGAGAAACGCTAGATGAAGATCTAGGCGAACACTTGCCGGGAATCGTGGGCGATGAATCAGACCTGCTGGGCCCCGATCCGAATGTTACTGGCAAGCTACTTATGCTCCTCGGGGACACTGCACCTCCGGGCGTAAAAGGTGAAACGCCGGAAGAGGTGACCCGGTTGGTCCGCACGCTGAGAGAAACAAGGACGGCGCAGTGGAAGAGCCTGCGCTCGGCAAACGCTCATTTTGCTGGCAAGGTCACCACGCTGCTCCAATCTGTGCTCAGCCGCATAATATGGTACTTGGTCGGGGAACGAAGAGTGCATCCTGAACTAGACGTGTCGGGGTGCTCGCTGCGAGTTGAAATGGATCACGATCAAACCCAGGCGCAGCCTTTCCCTAAAGAAACATCACTATCGTGCCAAACCTTGGGTCGTAGTGAGAGCCAAGGCGCGGGTCAACGATGCCGAGGAGGCCATACTGGATTCAGAAGTGGCCCCAGAAATTTGGACAGGCCGATAAGTATCATCTGTGCCCGCCTAGGCGATAGCGTCGCCCGTCTAGGACGGTTAAGAGGCAGTGGTATTGGGGCTCTGACAACACAACAACGCGTTGGAAAACAGCGCCTATGGGACTGAAACAGCAGGCTCCCAAACCAGTTCGCATCCAACATTCCTTCTTGGGTAACGAACTCTGTGTCATCGCCCCTCCAGGGGCATCCGTGGGCCCGCTGGCGACTGAGCTCGAAGCGTGTCAGTTCGGAATGCCAGATTCTAGTGGTGTGGATGACGAAATTCCACGCGAGTGGCGCAGACGGGTCGAGGAGTGGATTTCGCACCAACTTGCGGATTGCGCTAGGCGCTCCAGGCAAGCGATCTTCGTCATGGTTTATGAAGCGCCCGCGACGTGTCTGTTGCGCCGGATCCGCAGTTTGGCTGACGGATTGGCCCCACCAGAGGATCTCGAACGCTTTCTGAAACAATCACTCGATCACTGGTATGCCTGTCACCTCGCCCTATTGGAGCAATATCGTGAACACGGGCACGAAGCTGTTTTGATCAGTGGCGATCGTTCTATCGAGACCGAGGCGCTCCTGTCGAGAATTAGGCGCCGGTTCGACGAGCGAGACCCGCACACGGGTGACCAGATTAGCGCGGCGGAGTCGACCGCGATCAACCCGTATAGGGACGCATGTATACAGGTGGTCGATTCACTCGCGCCGGAGTGTCTGGAGTTGTATGCGGAGTTCGAATCCTGTGCAGAACTGATGGGGCGAGATCCAGAATTCGACTTCAGGGGCCCGCAAGTACGACAGGCCCAGACACGAGATGTGCTTCAATTGCTCCTTCGGCAGGTGTGCTTCGAACCAATCCTTGCGCGGTATGGTCTGAATCCAGTTGATTTCGCCGCTCGACTGGACGCCATGCATAAGAGACTGCAAGAATTAGCTGAGGTCGGCGAGGAGAGGATACGCAAGCTCGCGGCATCGCAGGAAGAAACGTCGCGACTTCGCGAGGAACGGAACGAGGGTAGGAAACAGTACCAACAACTGAGCAGCAAGACGGCCGGAATCGAGAGCGAGAAAAAAGCCCTACAAGACGAGAACGAGTTGCTGCTTCTCCAGTTGCATCAGGTCCATGAGGAACTCGAGCGCTATTACTTGCTCCATAAGAACACTGAACAGCAGCTCGGTGAGCGTCAGTCACACCTCGAACGGCTGACCAAGGAACGCGACGAGCAAGCGAAGCTGGCTTTGGACCGCAAGGTCGAAACGGAGCGGCTTACCAAAGCTCGCGACGAACAGGCCAAGCTCGCAGGCGATCGGCAGGCACTTCTGGAACGGCTTGGCAAGGCGAAGGAAGAGCTGACCCGACAGCTTGTTGAGGCGCGAGAGCAAATTCAAAGCCTCTCGAAGGCTAGCGACGAACAGGCAAGACTCGCGGGTGAGCGTCAGGCACAGCTCGAGGCGCGGTCCGCATCGCTATGGCAGAGGCTTGGCAAGAGCGTTGCTCATCGTGGCGACGCGTTGCCATCCTGGGCCGTGCGAGACTGGTTTGGTGAGTCTCGCAAGCGAAAGCGATTGGTGAAACATCATGCCCAGCTCATTAGGCAATCCGGCGACTTCAATGAAGAGTGGTATCTTCGGCAGTATCCTGACGTTGCCCAGGCTAGAGATGATCCCGTCGAACACTATCTGAGTTTCGGTGCTTCCGAGGCTCGGAATCCCAGCCCAGAGTTTGACACGCGATGGTATCTTGAATCCAACCCTGATGTCGCCGCGGCCGACATGAATCCGCTGCTTCACTACATCGAGTTCGGTAAGAGCGAAGGCCGGCAACCCAGAAGATACAGGACATAAGGCGGCCTGATGAAATGCGCCACCTGCTAGAACACATTGCCGTCGAGACGGGCAGCAAACTGGACGGTGTGCTGCATGTTGGTGCGGGGAGGGGTCGGGAACTGGACCACTATCTGCGGCGAGAGGCCGATAGGGTGCTCTTGGTTGAGGCAAACCCGAAGCTCACGGCTCAGTTGCGTGCTAGGGCGAAGAATGCCCCGCAGATCGAAGTATTTGACGCCGCCGTCGCCGCCAATGGAGGTGACGCGACCCTTTGGTTCCTTAACAAGCCGCAGGAAACAAGCCTTTTCCGACCAACTCGGTTGCTCGAGCGTTATCCGAACCTCAGGGTGACGCATAATGAGAGCGTCCGGACCATCACTCTGGGCAACTTGGTGGAACGACTGTCGCCAGATCCATCAGGTAACAACCTCTTGGTCCTGGAACTGCAAGGGGCAGAGCTTTCCGTGCTGAGCTCCATACCCGCGAAGTTACTCCAGAAATTCTCTTGGATCATCACGCGTTCCAGTAACGAGGCCCTGTATGATGACGGAGCACAACTGGAGGAGGTGGAGTCCGTCCTCCGCACGTTCGGTTTTGCGCGAGCAACGCCTGCGGAGGATTTACCGGGCCTGCCTTTCCAGGAAGTTCTTTTCCGACGGAATGCATTTCAAATCCAGCTTGCGGAACTAAATGATCTGCTCAAGGAGCGAGAGGAGAAAATTCGCGCGTTAAACGAGTCGCTACAGAACCAGACAAGAATTGCCGTCGATCGGCACGCCGAAGTCGAGCGCCTCATCGAAGAGCGCGATGTACTGGCGCGTCAGCGGCTGCAAGACCAGAAAGTCACTGAATCGCTCCAATTGCGGGCGCGGGCCGTGGGCCGGGAGCACGCCCAGCTCGCGTTGCAACACTTGCAAGATGTCGATCAGTTGACCAAGGCCCGTGACGAACAGGCCAAGCTGGCAGGCGATCGGCAGGCACTGCTGGAACAGATCGGCACGGCGAAGGAGGAGCTGACTCGGCAGATTGTCGAGGCGAAAAAGCACATTCAAAGCCTCTCGAAATCCAGCGACGAACAAATAAGAATCGCCAATGAGCGTCAGTCACAGCTCGAACGGCTGACCAAGGAACGCGACGAGCAAGCCAAGTTCGCGATCGACCGCAAGGTCGAAATGGAACGACTCACCAGAGCTCGCGACGAACAGGCCAAGCTCGCAGGCGATCGGCAGGCACTTCTGGAGCGGCTTGGCAAGGCGAAGGAAGAGCTGACCCGACAGCTTGCTGAGGCGCGAGAGCAAATTCAAAGCCTCTCGAAGGCTAACGACGAACAGGCAAGACTCGCGGGTGAGCGTCAGGCACAGCTCGAACGGCTGACCAGGGAACACAACGAGCAAGCAAAGTTCGCGATCGACCGCAAGGTCGAAATGGAACGACTCACGAGAGCTCGCGACGAACAGGCCAAGCTTGCACAGACGAAAGAGGCAGAGGTTGACCGACTAACGCGCTTGCTACAGGACAATCAAGCCCGTATCGGACATTTGGAGTCCCAACTCGCCGAGATGGCTAAACGCCAAATTCTCCTGAACGAAGAGATGGTGAAGGCTGAGGGTCAGATAGACGTAATCAAGTACGTTCTCTTGCGCGAACCGGACGCATGAGAAAGAAGGTCACCAAGAAGCGGAAAAGAGGGCTTGGTCGAGTCGCCCGCACTGCGGCAGGCCGCATGCGCGGCAAGGGCCGTGTTGACACGGTCAGTATTGAGGGACCGCAGGGCGACGTCACTCCGATGCTTAGGTCGGGCGCATCGGCGGCGACGCTGCGCGCGGATGAGCCTGCATCCCGGCTTGTTTCATACGATGAAACGCTGCTCGAGCGTGCTCGGGCGCGTTGGGAATTTGGCGATTGGGACAGTCTGGCGGAGCTCGACCGGGTAACGCTCCAAAACCATCCACAACGGGACAAACTTGCGTTACTTGCGGCCGCTGGCTACCTCCAAAAAGGAAACAAGGATGAAGCCTGCCAACTGATACGCCTGGCGCAGGATTGGGGCTGCGGCAAGAGACTCATTGGTCAGATTATGATAGCCGGAGTTCACAATACGCTGGGTCGCGCCGCCGCCATCGCTGGCCAACAGTCCCGTGCCTTAAAGCATTTCGAAAGCGCCATCGCGACTGGTACACCAGGCAGCGAAGTGCGGCTAATCGCACAGGCGCGCGCTAGCCGGCAGGTCACGCAGCTAGGCCTCTCTGACGATCACGGTAACCGCCAGGCGTTCGATGACGAAGCGGGTTCGCGACCTGCAATTACAGGCGCACGGGACTTGGTTTCGCTCGAGACGCTCCAGAAGCAGAACACTGAGCTTGTTGCGCAGTTGCGAAAGCACGGCGAGGCCGTCAGTTCGCTGCGTCTAGATATGGAAAAACTTCTTAAGCAGGAGATCCTGAATTCGACCAAGCAGCTCGAAGCCTATATCGAAGTGAGAAACTACCTAAGCACGGGTGAGATGATCGGTGACATGCACGGTTGGCCGATCAGTCCGGATTTCGCGCTCTACCTTGTTGAGCTGATCGAAACGAACGACTACGATGTCGTGATCGAGTTCGGTTCGGGAACGTCCACGCTTCTGATCGCAAGAACCCTTGGCAAGAATAGAGCGCGGCGCCAAGGGAAGGCGCCCGTCGTGCAAGTAGCTTTTGAGCATCTCCCGCAGTACCACGCGCAAACGTCGGCGCAATTGCAGCGAGCGGGGTTAGCCGATGCCGTGCAGCTAGTGCATGCACCGCTGGTGCCTTATGTTGCACCAAATGGAATTTCATACTCCTACTACGACTGCCATAAAACACTTGCACGACTCGCGCAAAGTCTAAACCTATCCGGGCGTCGAATTTTGGTTCTGGTAGATGGTCCGCCCGGACCAACCGGAAAGCATGCCCGATACCCCGCTGTGCCAATACTGTTGGCAAACATTCGAGTACATCACGTTGACATTTTGCTCGACGACTACAACCGACCGGACGAAAAGGCCGTTGCCAAACGCTGGTTGGGGGACATTCGCGATCAAGGATTGCAGTGCGGTGTGACGGAGAAAAGGCTTGAAAAGGGTGCTTGTTTTATCACTGCCTCAGCCCCTACTGCCGTGTAGCAGTATCGACAGATTCGTTAGATAAGCAAGAGGGGTTGTGCAAACCATTTCTGAAGGAAACCGCCTTTACGCATCAGGTCGGTATGCCGAAGCTCTAAAGGTCTATGAGGACGTGTCGCAAGTCTATCCGGGTCTCGCTGCATCTCTACGGCTCAGCATAGTTCGATGCCAGCGTAGGTTGGCGTCAGTCAACAGCCTAAAGCTAAACAAGCTGAAGGACGACCGTTTCGAAGTCGAGCGTCCACCAAGTACCACCCCTTCACATATCGACCGCGATCCGCAGATCGCGGTCACAATGACGACCATTCGGTCTCGTCTACCACTTGCGCAGAAAGTAGTTGAGAGTCTGCATGCCCAAAGATTGTCGCCGGCGAGGATCCTCCTCAACGTATCGAGCGAGCCGTACCTCTTGGATGAAGGAATCAGTCCCTATGATGAACTGTTGCGGGCGCTCAGTAGTATGCCCTTAGTGAAGGTGAATTGGGTAAGAAATATCGGTTCTTATCGAAGGATATGGCCATTTCTGGAACAGCATTTTAGCCAATCTGTTACAACCGACAAGCTATTTGTCACGGTAGATGATGACACTATTTATCCAGACTATTTTCTCGAGACACTGTTTCGAAAATATCAGGAAATGGACTGCATTGTCGCCTTTAGAGGTCGACACATCGAATGGGATGGATTGACCATTGCTCCTTACAACAAGTGGACTTGGGGCCAAACAACAGCTACTTTGCGTAATTTGCCAATTGGAAAGGACGGGATTCTTTACAGCACTAAATTTTTTACGCGCGACTTTCTGGCATTGGATGATGCCTTGGCGCTGGCACCGACTGCTGACGACCTTTGGATCAAGTGGCACTGCGCGCTGAATGGTGTTCCTTCGATCATACTCCATCCTGAGGCCCGTACCTCCGATTACAAGGGTTTTCCCGTGGTTGACTATTCTTCTGAGTATCGAACCATCAGTCTTTATACAATGCACAATTCAGGCGCAAAAGAGAGGCGAAATGATCTTACGGTACATCGACTCGAGAAATATTATTTGGAAAAGTACGGATACGATCTCGGGCGCCTCGTCCTGGAGTCGCAAGTTTTGGCGTTATGACTGCGATAAGGGTTTTCGATTCAAAGCTTGACCGGAACAAGACTGCGTTGTTTGTTCACGTCGGTGAGTCTATTGACGCCGCCTTGGCCGAACGCCTGCTCAAGCAACTAGCACTTGTACAGAACCGCTTTGACTTAGCTGTGGTGCTAGGGATGGCTGCGCCTGAATGCCTCGCGCCATCCGCTATTGCTAAATGCATCTCCAAAGGCTCTATACACCACGTTATTTGTTCAGGTGCGGATGACTTCGTACTATGTGACCTCTTTTCTACCGCCGCGCGCTTGCCCTTCACGGTTGGTCTGTTCGTTGATGCCACGGATCTGCTTTTCAACTTTGCTTCGACACTGAAATTCTTGGTCGAGTGCCGCAATCTTGATGCATCCTTTCTCCTAGCCCGGTCAGGGGGCGCGCTTTTCTGTAAGACCGCGCTTGTTAGATCTACCGACGTGATGGTGATAGGGGAAAGCTGGACAGACGGACTTGTCTCCGCGGCCCGACAGTTCGCCGGTTTGCTGGGGCGTTTGGAGGTCGAGGACCAGTTGTGCACCGGGGAGGCGCTAGGACTGTCGTCGCTTGCTTCGGTCGAGCACCATATAGCCAGTGTGGCGTCGGCCGCTGCTGGTCTACAGGATAAAACGCCGAAGAGGCGTCGTCACCTCTTCCTTACACAGTCTGGGAGTCAGCGGCTAGGTGGCCTTAGTGCCCTAAGGAGTTTGCCTCTGCAAATAGGCGGCGTGAGGGTAGCTCAATATGACGCTTGCTGGCTCTTAACCAATGATAACGAGTTGCACGATAAGGGCTTCGGCGGTGATAAAGGGGTTTGGCCGGAAGTGTCAATGATCGATGCACTATGGAAGGTCGAAAACGAAGATCGGTTAGTAGTCTTCGACATAAACCCCGCCCCGTATCGGATTCCGGTCACCGCTAATGTTACCGAGCGCCTAATCTGCGTCCCTCGTCAAACACTAGTAATCCGATCGGTAACGGGTATAAGGAGGACGTCGGCAACAAACGCAGATGCTCTGTTCATCGTCTCAAACTACAACAAAAAACCGTACATTCATGGCTCGTTATACGGTCTCTTGATGCAAACGTATCCCCAAGTGAGGGTTAACGTTATCGACGACCTGAGCACCGACGGTTCGCCAGAGGAAGTTAACAGCTTCAAAAGTCAGCTTGGTATAGCTGATGATTTTCTCACGCTACGCTCCAACGTGGTGAATCGTGGCACTTACTGGATTCGGAACGATGTCATTCATCGGCATCCTGTCTCATCGACTACCTTTTTCGTCAACGACTCTGATGACTACAGCACAGCGCAGAGAACGTTTCTGCAACTGGCATTTCTAGAAACGGCTACCGACCGAGATGGGTGCTTTTTTGACATCGTTCGCATTGCCCCAGATTATCAGGTCTTGCCTTTGAATGGAGAGGTAGAACGGTACGGTACTGCCTCTCTATCCTTCAAACGTACTCTGATAGACGCGGTGGGTTACTTCCAGAACATACGCAAGAACGCGGACACGGAGTTTATTGAGCGCGTTAAGAAATTCAGAGGAAACGAGGCTTTGCCACGGTTTCGATACCCCGTGCTCTTCCAGGTGTTCGATGGAAAGAATCTCACATCTGATATTTACACTTTCCGGGGAACCCGGCGTGGTATATCGAGTGCTAGCAACTCTCGCCCCATACACGTCGAAGCCTTTCGAAAACATCATGACAGAATTAGTAGAAAGAACTTAGACCTAAACAGAGAGTTTTGCTTTCCAGTTTCCAACTTTCCAGCCGAATACAAAGTGCTCCCGAACGATTTCTTAGTAGATGGTTACAGGGAGATCGATGACGCTCTTCTGCTACTCGGGGGAGAGATTGATCGTGCAATACGGGACCCGCTTCTGAGGAGTGGGATTAAGCTTTCTGTTCGTACGGAGGAGGGTGTTTGGAGATTTTTTTCCCGGCATGGTGAGGAGTTCTCGTCCGATCAGGAATTCGATCAAGTGATACGGCAATACTGCTTGCGAGCGGGATTTCATGGCTATGTGTTCTCCAGCAGCCTTGTAAAGAGATGGATGGAATCTCTCTCGGCACAGAAAACTTCACCATTACTCTTAGATCCCCTGCGTACTCATGTATACAAGTCAAAGCAGCGTGGTGACCGTTACGCCCTGCTCGAGAAAGAGATTAAGATGAATCCTGTTGAAATTACCCAGTTGCTGACCGCATACGCGAAAGGGCGCAACATAACCGCCCGCATTGGTCAGTCATCTGTTTTCTTCCATTCTTCGCTGATTTCGGAATGAAGACGGCTATGCTGGCTGTGAGCGAACTGAAGCCCTAAATGCCAGAAATCTGCAAGGAGCAATTGTATGCACAAAGACAGCGAAAGCTATTGGCTCAGGAGACATGTTGAACTCAGCGAGGACATAAGAGCTGTATCCCAATGATATCGACGATGGTAGAGTGCCGGCGGCGCTGGACTTTTCGCTCAACTTTTTAAATGGGGTGAACCAGCGCGAGTTCGAGTGGATATATCTTGACGCATCTCATACCTACAAACACACTATTTCGGAGATTAAAGCAAGTGTCAGAAATTATCTCCTGAGGGCTGAGCTCTTGGAGGAGAAAATCAAGAATTCAGATAACCCGGCTTGTCTTCAAAAGAGAAACGACGTGATATTCGTATCAAAAAGAAGTTCAGACCTGGGCGGCATGCAGCGCCTTGCACAAGGCAAGCCCGTGGCCTTCTTGAGTCTTGCCCCTTTCCCCTTGAACCTTGAACCTTGAACCTTGGACCTTGGACCTTGGACCTTGGACCTCGACTCTAAGATCTACGTCGCCGGCCGTCGCGGCCTTGCCGGTTCGGCCTTGGTTCGCCGATTGGTAGCGGCTGGGCACAGTCCTCGGTCCTGATGTTCACCCTCGTTTGATCGACATCGGCGTGGCCGAGGACGTAACCATCCGCGAACTGGCAGAACTGGTGAAGCGAGTGGTTGGCTACTCGGGTAAAATCGTCTTTGACCGGAGCAAGCCCGACGGACGCCGAGGAAGCTATTGGATGGCTCGCTCTTGAAGAAGCTCGGCTTCACCGCGACAATTTCGCTTCCAGAAGGAATGGGGGTGGCCTATGCGGACGTGCTGCGCCTTCGCGGCGCTCGTGAACGCGCAGGAAGTCCAGCGAAATAGCGGCTGGAGAGCGCATGACGAACGACGATATCGTAATCATCGGGTTGCCCTCCGCAGGGTTGCAGAAACTGACGGGCGCTTTTTACATTCACCAAGTTGAGAATGTGGAAATCCGTCATGTCTGCGACAACCCGAACGGGCCGCGTGATTTCACGCCGGAGTGGATGACCGGCAAGCTGGAGGGGTATTTTGATGACGACAGCGGCCACAGGACGCTGATGACCTATCAGACGCCGTGGGGTTTTCTGGAGCGTCAGATAAGAAGAGTCGCATCCACGCCAGCCACACCGGAACAACTGGAGTCCTTCGCAAAAAGCACGCTTGGATTCTGGTACACCTATCACGCATCTCTGCTTGGGCTGTACCGCGAACATGAGGGCCGCTGCCTTTTGATCAACGGCGACCGCCCGGTCGGGGCTGAGGCGGTGGCGGCTCTTGTTGAAGAACGGTTCGGCTTACGGCTACGCGTGCAGCAGAATCCTCCCGTAGAAAAGGCGCGCGATGCCCCCAGTCATCGCGAAGCCGCATGGTGTCAGATAGTCGAGGTGTTCACGCCGGAATGCGTGGATTTGTATGGCGAGCTGGAATCCTGTGCGGAATTGATGGGGCACCAGCCGGAGTTCGACTCGGGCGAATTTGCGAGCCGCGACGCTTATATGCGCAGTATGCTGTGGCTTATGGTCATCCAGGGCCGGATCGACGACATTCTCAGCCGGTATGGAGTCGACTCCGGCGATAGGGAATCAGGGTTAGAGACTGTCCTTCAAGCGCATCGAGTTCAGCTTCGTCACATGGAGGACAAACTGGCGACTGAAAACTCGGAGATAGACTCCCTGAAAAAGGAAAACGAACTTTATCTGCTTCAGCTTCATCAGATTCAAGAAGAGCTGGAGCACTATTTCGAGCTTAACCGGCAAAAAGAGGAGCAACTCGCCGAACTGCAACGACGGCTTGGCCCCGAATCCGCGCCGGTCGTGCGGAAGATTGCCCGCAGAATGGTCGACCTGAAGAAATCGGCCGCACGTCTTATCCCCTCATTTTCGGCCCAAGCCGGAGGTGCACGCGGGCAGGACAAGAGTAATAAGCGCGCGCTGAAAGTGCAGGCGGAGAAAATCAGAGCATCCGGCCTCTTCGACGATGCGTGGTATCTCCAAACATACGCTGACGTAGCGCAGGCCGGGCATGACCCGATTGAACACTACTTGATATTTGGCGTGGCCGATGGCCGGAACCCCAGCGCCCGTTTCAATACGAAGTGGTACCTCGAGGCGTACTCCGATGTCGCCGCTGCCGGAATGAACCCGCTCCTGCACTACATTGAATTCGGCAAAGCCGAGGGGCGGCAGCCCATGCGGTTCGTCGCCTGACACCGTTCGCAACCATGCAGGATCTGTTCAGGAAAATCACCGGAAACGGCTGCTCCAGACTCGGTGCAGTGCTGCATCTAGGGGCCGGCACGTGCTGGGAGCTCGACGAGTTCCTGCGGTTCAAACCGGAAAAGGTCATGCTGGTGGAGGCGAACGCCGAACTCGCTGACCGGCTGCGATTAAAGGTCCGCGGGATCGCGCAGGTCGAGGTTGTCGGCGCGGCGGTTGCGCCGGCGGAGGGAGAAGCGAGTCTTTACGTGCTCAATAACCCTCGCGAGAGCAGCCTCCACCGGCCGGCAGATCTTCTGAAGCACTACCCCAACTTGAGCCTATCGCGCACTGTTACGGTGCCGGCAACCACTTTGAGCCAACTGGTTGAGCGGCTTTCTTTGGATGCCTCGTGTGACAATCTTCTGGTGCTGGAGATACAGGGCGCGGAATGCTCGGTATTGTCTTCCACTCCGGCGGAGACTTTGCAGGCATTTTCCTGGATTGCGATACGGTCGAGCACTGAAACGCTATACGAGGGCGAGTCGCGGCTCGAAGAAGTGAACGCGATGCTGCGCGAGTCCGGGTTTCAGACGGCGGCCCCTGTTGAGCAGGCCTCGGCGTCGCCCTTTCAGGAAGTGCTCTATCGCCGAGATCCGCTGCAGATTCAATTGCGAGAGCTGAAAACCCTGCTGGATGAGCGCGACAAGAGCGTTCATACGCTGACCCAGTCATTGATTGAGCAACAAAATAATAAGAAAGAGTTGAATCACGGGCTCGAGCGACAATCCCTTTTGGCCGAGGAGCGGCAGGCGCACCTTGCGCAGATGACGCGGGAGCGGGACGAACAATCTCGGCTTGCGGCGGAGCGCCAGGCACAGCTCGAACGGCTGACCAAGGAACGCGACGAGCAAGCGAAACTGGCTACGGAGCGCAAGGTCGAAATGGAAAGGCTCACCAAAGCTCGCGACGAACAGGCCAAGCTTGCACAGACGAAACAGGCGGAACTCGACCGACAAGCGCGTTGGCTTCAGGATAACCAAGCGCGCAATGCCCAGTTGGAGTCGCAACTCACCGAACTAACTAAGCGCCAAACGTTGCTGAGTGAAGAGATGGTGAAGGCTGAAGGCCAAATCGACGTTATCAAGTACGTTCTTTTGCGTGAGCCAGAGACATGAAAAAACCAACTCGGAAGAGACGGAAGAAAAAGTCGTATCAATACAGTAATAATGTGATGCCAATCTTATGGTTTCACTGAAATCAAAAGGCATTCTCAAACGCATATGCCAATAGCAACCTACTTCAAGACTGCTGGAAAGTTCGAACGTGCCGGCCAGCTAGACAAGGCTCTGTACACTTTACTACGTGCTAACAGCGACGATAGCCAGAAAGCTATGAGGCATATTCATGAAATTAACTTTCAGCGCCTTATTGCTAAGGCTGGTCAACTCGCCAAATCGCTCATTTCAGCATTACATCCGATTCCATTATTTGAGCAAATACAGAACCCTAACAATTGCATGGGCGGTATCGTCGAGGCAATTGATTGCCCGCCTCCAATAATCTCCCTTACGTCTATCAGTGGTCGAATCGGGCGTGTTGAACAAACCATCAATAGTATTCTCGAGCAGACGTTTAAGCCTCACAGCATCAATCTATATGTATCGGACAAGCCGTATCTTATCGACCAGGGAATCCCAGCAAACAGTGACTCCCTAAAACGGCTTGCCGCCCTTGGCGTGAACATTTATCACGTGAAGAATATTGGTCCCTACCGAAAACACATTCCGTTGATCGTTCAACTTCGTTCGAATTCGGCGTCACCTAGAACTCCTATTATAACGATGGACGACGATGTTATTTACCCCCTTGATATTGTCGAGCGGTTGATGTCGGCGCTTGAAAAGGAGAACGCCGTGGTAGCTCATCGAGGCAGAGAGATAGCCTTTGATGGTGAAATGCTTGCCGACTATAGATCCTTCGCTTCTCCCAGCCTCGTATACAGTTACTTGAATATGGGCACCGGAAGAAATGGTATTGCTTATCGCCTCGGCTATTTCCCTTCCAATCCAGAGGATTTCGTAGGCCCAATACTCGCGCCAACAGCCGACGATGTTTGGTGCAAATGGGTTACTTCTATCTATTGCATACCTACTCTAATCCTAGAGCCGAGTGCTGCCTATGACCCATCACTCGATTTCAACGCGACAGAACCAACTGACAAGAACGGGCTATTTGACAAGTACAACGCAAAAGGCACAAATGATGAAGCCTTGGCTAATTTAGAAAAATATTTTTCTTCTCGTGGTGTCGGTGTGGTTTCTTTGTTCCGTGGTTTCCATCATGGTTAATGTGGCAATCATTACCCCGGTTTACAACACGCAAGACTATTTGCATCGTTGTATTAACAGCGTGCTTGAGCAGCAAGGAGTTTCTTTTCAGTATTTCATAATTGATGATGGCTCCACTGATAATTCAGCGTCAATTGCGCAATATTATCAAAGAAAGGACCGGCGCGTTACTTTCATCAGAAAAGCGAACGAAGGCCAGGGTACGGCGAGGAACATTGGCATAAAACTCGCCAACGCCGAGTACGTCTATTTCGTTGATAGCGACGATTATCTTGGGGAGAACACGCTCTCGATCCTCTACCGTACCGCAAAGGAAAACGGCCTGGATATATGTTCACCAAACGTTCCTAAGCATTATTTTGAAAAACCACTTGAATATGTGTCGTGCCTGCCGTGCAAGTCGCAGTTCATTATGCTGGATATCATCCGTGACTTTGAAATACTTCAGCCGGCTATCAGAAGTGGGCAAGACGGGGTTTTTAGCCACTTGGTGTTGACTCACTGCCGCCGTATCGGAATGGCGACGAACGCCATTTTTCATTACTCTCATGCGCGCGAAGGGGCCACATTTACGACGCACCTTACGCGACACGATCTCGTTCCAACGCTACTGGAGCAGCACTACTCTGCGATCGAGCAGCACTATGACAAATTCAATTTGTGGTCAAAGAACGCTCTGCGGCTTCTGACTTTTGTCGGTGACGAGTCGCTACGCAATCGCGTCGAGCCACACTTACCTCATTTAGACATTAACCAGAAATTCCAATGTTTTAAGCTTCTTTCGGAAGTCGCCAAGAAAGCTCACGGCTACCTTTCTGCCTGGGATAAGAGCCACATCAGCCTCCCGCTTGCTGCCCTTGTCACGAGAGACGTTGGCCAGTTGGTGACGTCTTACGAACTTGAGTTCGCCGGGAAAACATTCGATACCCGATATCCCTCTGATAGCATTGTTCGCCAGGGAATGCTGCTTATCTGCAAGTACGCCAACTCGAGGCTAACTCCGACACCTAAGATGATTGAGGCTCCGGCGACGGTGACTAGTGGCCAAGATGGTCTGCCTCCAGTTAAACCGCCGTCAGACTCAGGCTCGGATTTACGTTTCTTGCGAGCGGAATTTCGGGCGCTTCGAGGCAAACTTGATCTCGCCATTAACGCTATTAACAATTCGACCATTCAAATTACCTCAGCTGTTCGAACCCCGGCGAACGGCTTGTCGCAAGGTAACCCAAACATCGTTGTTAGCTTGACAACGTTGCCGTATCGGCTTCCCCTGGTTCACTTCGCCATCGAGTCACTCTTCGCGCAGACTGTTTTGCCCGGCCGTATCATTCTTTGGATAACCAATCGAATCAATTCGGGGAATGCCCATACTCCTCAAATCGAGGCTCTTGTGGCGAGGGGACTCGAAATTAAACAAGTCGAAGATCTTGGTCCCCATACGAAGCTCCTCTATGCACTCAGAGAGTTTCCAGACAAGAAGATTATTACGGTCGATGACGACATTATTTATCCGATCAACAGCGTTCAATGCCTGTGGGAACAGCACCTTAAGTTTCCAAATGCAGTGATATGCAATTGGGCGCGGGAACTCGCGTTTAATTTAGAAGGCAAGGTTCACGGCGTACGAGCAGGCAAACTCTTGACTCCGCCGACGCTAGAGTCTGAGATTGAGCAGTCTCACCGCTTCCACGGTAGTCCGAACCTTCTTGCCTTCCCTTACGGAACCGCGGGGGTTCTCTATCCACCCAATGCACTTAGCACCAGAGTATTCGAGGTAGAAACGTTCAAACAACTCTGCCCAACAGAAGACGACGTCTGGTTCAAGGCAATGAGTTTGCTAAATCGCACACCGGTTGTCGTTACTAATCTTGGAACAAATCCGGTTCACCACTGCATCACAGGATCGCAATCCGACGCTCTTCGCCATGATAATCACGGTCTCGGGCAAAACTCTAAGCAAATTAATGACGTCTTCGAGTATCTGGATCTATATCGATTTATCAAGTAACACTAGAGTTCATTTATGAACGTTTCGGAACCCGAATGCAATATATGCGGCCAAATCGGATTTATGGATTTCAGGGGTCGAAAAAACGTCCTTTGCAGGATTTGTGGAAGCCTTGAGCGCCATCGGATGTGCTTTGAGGTATACAAGCAGGAAATTAAAGGCGATAAGCATAAGCGAATATTGCACCTCGCACCTGAGAGATGCTTGCAGGGGTTTTTTGAAACACTAAACTGTTTCTATTTAACCGCTGATGCTAACCCTAGCATATACCATGAATGGGCGAGGCCTTTGAGGCTATCTATGCCTGAGGGTCTTGGTGTTTTCACGGACGGCTATTTTGATTATATCGTGCATAACCACGTGCTTGAGCATCTTCCGGGACAATGGCGAGAACATATAAATAC
>JAOTWM010000084.1 GCA_029862885.1 Gammaproteobacteria bacterium | reverse complement strand
TAGCAGCAGATTGATGCGCTGTTGCAGTAACTCCCAACGTTCGTCGTAGACAGTGACGCTGATCCCCGGAGGCAGTTGCGGCCGGGTCACCTCCAACCAGTCTTCAAGGGTGCGGGCCGACTCCAAACTGTCGCTGGCTTCCGAGCGCCGCAACCACAATTCGACCGCCGGTTTGTCTTCGTGCAGCAGCGAGATCTGTCCATCTCGGGCGCGGCGCGAAATCGTGGCGATATCTCCAAGTGTCACCAATCGGCCACTGTCGTCGGCGACTACAGGCAAATCTTCGAATGCGACTTCACCGCGACGCTGATCCAAAAAGCGCAATTGCCGTGCGGTGTCGTCGCGGCCCACTACACCGACCGGAACGTCCCGCGAGGAAGCCGCGACGCGGCTCGCAATCTCGTTGAGAGATACTCCCAACGCCTGAAGCTCAGCACTCGGAACCTGAATCGCAATTTCCTCTTCCGGCAAGCCCATCATCGTGATCTTGGCAATACCGAGATCCAACAACTCGCGTTCGAAACGCCGCGCCAGACGCCGCAACTCGCGGATCTCGGTGGCACCGGTGATGAGCACACGGGCAACGGGTTCATAGCGCACCACTCGGCTTACCTCTGGTATTTCCGCGGTCCCGGGCAAGTTGCGAACCGTGTCCACGAGTTCCTTTATTTGATCGACCGCGAGGCCGATGTCGGAGTTTTCGTTCATCTCTAAAACAATCGCCGAAACACCGTCGGCCGACGTGGACGTCATTTCTTTGACGTGGTCAACGTTGCGCAGCTCGCGTTCGATCGGGGTGGTAATGGAACGCTCGACGTCTTCGGCGCTGGCGCCTGTCCAAATTGTCGTTACGGTGACGAAATCCAATGCAAACGTGGGGAAAAACTGCGTATTTAGGCGCGTAAGTCCGACTATGCCCGCCATGATCATGACGATCATCAATAGATTAGCCGCCACCCGGTGGTCGGCAAACCGGCCCATCAAGTCGGTACGGTGTTCGAAGGCCATGCGGGGACTGGTTCCGGGCTAGTTAGCTCGCGCTTCGATGCGCAGTCCGTCCACTGCGTTTGGAAGTTGTGAAATCACGACTTGATCGCCGTCGTCGATCCCGCCGCTGCGAATCAACACCTTGCTGTTGCCGTCGCCGTCGACATAATCGCCAACGCGCTCCACGGCCACGCCTTTCAGTCGGCCGTCGTCCATTTTGTAGATTCGATCGCGGCCATACAGAGCAGCGAGCGGCACCGCGAACACGTCGGACTCCGCCGGTAATTCGACCCGCAGGTCGACGGTGCGGCCAAGTTCTAAACCGGGTCGCTGGTCGGTAAAGTGGAAGAACGCATCAACGCCACCGCTCCCGATCTCCACTTGTCCCGCTAGGCGATCGAGGCGCAGCATTAGGATGCGGCCGTCCACCTTTAGCGTGGAGTGGATCGTGTCGGATTCGTATAGCGCGTTGCGCAATCCGGCGAGGTGTCGGGTCGGAATTTGGGCGCGTACTTCAGTACGGCCGACGTCGTAGAGGTCCACCAACCCGTCACCGATCCGAACCCGGTCACCACGAGCGACGTGCACGGCAGTGATGCGTCCGTCATAGGGCGCGACGATTTGCGACCGACTCACATCGCGCTCGGCCTGGCTCTGTAGCGCCCGCGCGCGGGCGCGACGCGCATTGAGCTGCGCCAGCCGTGCGGTGTGGTCATTGATGGCAAGCCTGCGGCTGGTCACACCCAATTCTTGTTGCAGCATGGAACGGCGCGCATCGTCGACTTGCGATTCCGCCCCCACCTGCGTGCTCGCGAGCCGCTCGGCGCGCTGCACCGATTTGCGCGCCAACGCGAGCAGCGATTGTTCGTAGCGCAGTGCTTCCTGATCAGCAAGGTGGCGTTGGTTCTCGCTCTCGATTTGGGCACTGATGTCCGCAGCCTCGGCCTTACGTTCGCTAAGTCGGTTGCGCGCGTCGATATTATCCAGGCGGACCAACGCCGCCCCAGCAGTAACGTACTGGCCTTCGGCAACCGTGACTTCGAGCACATCCGACGCGAGCGCGGCAGAGAGCCGCGCCGCACGCGGCGATTCGATACGTCCAAACAAATTCACGACTGGCGACAACCGCTCGCGGCGCACGCTTTGTATCGCAACCGCCCAGACTTTTTCTGTTGCGACGGCCGAGGCAGCGTCGGGCCGATTGGATAGCAACGTCATCAATCCCGCCAGACCAAGGACGATGAACAGGAGGGGTAGCAGAATCTTCATTGATATAATTTAGGAACCGCTGCAAAGGTCATGAACGATCAATTTGGGCCCAAAATGATCCACCTCTGCGTTGTCTACACCCCTGATCGTGATCATTTTGAATCGTAATTTGATCCGCCTAGTCGCATGCAGAGGCTTCAATATTCCTTAATTCAACGCACCCCCAACGATTGTGATGCACGCCACCTTCAAGTCGTGCCGCTGTAGCATTGAATTACGGCTAGCTCGTCACCCCCACTGACAGTCTGGTACTTCTGCCAAAAAGCGGCATCGATTTCGCGCAGCGAGGCTTTGGTACCGGCGTCGCGGTACCGCCGCAGATGCCGGGGCCCGCCGTTATAAGCCGCGTAAGTGGCGCGCGCTAAGTTTCTGACATCGCCGGTTGCAACATGTTCGCCACGCTTGATTGCATAATCGATCAGGTAGTGAGCGAGAATCTCGCTACCGGCCGCCGCGTTATACACGATATCACGTTCAAGTTCGCCCGGATCGTAAAAACCTCGCCACACTCGCGGTACGATCTGCATGATACCCACGGCTCCGGCCTGAGACCGTATCGGCACAATCTTACCGGCCTTACGGACGTATTGTCGCCAACAAGTTTCCTGCCACGCGGTCGCAAACACCAGCGGTTCGAATATATCCCGGTAGGCGTCCGCGAGCGGACGCTTTTCGAGGGTCTGCCTGGCGGAGCGCCGCAGCAAATCTCGGGCCAACGGTGCATAGATGTGTGCGTCTTCGCGGTTTGGTGCCCACGAATTGAGTTGTTGATCGGGATCGATTGCAGCGGCCCACGCCGTGCCAATGAGGCCGCTGCTGACATCTGGCCGATCCTGTGGTCGAGGCAAAGGCGCACCGAATTTAAACAACTCACGCAGCTCGGTGTCGATGTTGATGTCGTAGCGTAACGGGTCGGCCCTGCCCGGTGCGACGATACGCGCCATGCGCCGCAAGCCGTCGGTCGATATTTCGATGCCCACCGCTGCGCCGAGTTGGTCCACGGCCTGGAGCGCGTCGGCTGCCGCGATAAACGTCAAGAACTGCAGCGCGGCCTCGCCCGGCAACTCATTGCTTAATTGCCGGAACAAGGGTGCGAGTTGTTGCCAGGTGTCTACGAACAGTTCACGCAAAGGGTCGGGGCCACCTGCCGTGGTGGACGTTAACATGCGACTTAGGTCATAGCGCGACTGCAACAGTACATCGAGCAAGCTGTCGCGCAGTTCGGGCCGTTGCGCGGCCGTGGCGGCCTGCTTGATCACGAACGTCACGAATGCGTCCCAACCCTGCCAGGTGGCGTCCCGTGCGGCCATGTCGGCGGCATCGAGCGGCGCTTCGGTCCGTGGTGGCGGTACCGACTCGGCGACGCCGTCGGGAATCGTAAAGCTCACGGTTGCGCCCAATCCACCTGCCTCGACCTGCAGTTCCGACACCATCAGCGACGCCAGCATCAATTGCAGTTGCGCCAAATCGTCAGTTGTTACAAATACCTCCAGGATGCCGCGCAGTTCGTCAATGGCGTGTCGCAGATCGATGCGTATCGCTTCGAGTCGTGGATGCACATAGCCGGTGGTCCATTTCCACAACAATGTATGGGTGAGGCTTCGTTGCAGGTCGCGGTCGTACAGTGTGGACTCGGCGACGTTGAAGCGGATCTGTGCCGCATCGCGTTCCAACACCGGCGTCAGCAATACCTCCAGCACACCGTCCCATTGGAACGCAAGGAAGCATTGATCCCGGATCGGCGTGCCGGTGTAGCCATCGCCGGCGGTACGCAAACGCAGGTGCGCTGCGGTCACATCGACTAACGGTTCCGATAAGATTAAGTGGTTACATCCGGTGCCGTCATCCCACGCTCGCATGGTGTCGTTTGTATCCCGGTATACGGTATGGGTGATAAGCTGGGTCAGAAATTCACGGTCCAGCGCGATGGGTATCTGCACTTCAGCCGCGCCCGCAGTGGTGCTCATCATTGCAGCCAGCCACCACCACAATGGCACCAGACGCTGGCTGTACGCTCGGCGATTTCGGTTGTTGTACATCAGTAACGATTGGTTGCGTTTTTTGTGCTGCTGATTTCCTGACCACTGACCGCTGACCACGGGTCGGGTCAAGCGCTGCGGAACGGTCGGCGGAATCGGTCCGATCGTTGCGCTATCGTCGGGGTGTTTATAATAACAGCGCCCGGTGCCAGCGGCGTCACTGTTTACGATACATGTCGACATACGGATGCCTATGCGTGCGTAATCGGCACACCGGTATATTTGTGACTTGATTTGCCATCGCAATAAGCGGTTACAATTGCGCCACTGTATTGCTGAGACTTGCTCGAATTGCCCCTTATAGAGAACCCCGCGCTGACATCCATCGAACCCTCCCTAAGCCAAAGCGAGTTCGAACGGATTCGCACGCACATCGAGAAACGCATAATCGGCCAAAGCGGGTTGGTCGAGCGGTTGCTAATGGCACTGTTGGCGGATGGACATCTGCTCGTAGAGGGCGCGCCGGGGCTTGCCAAAACCAAAGCCGTGAAGGAACTCGCGGCGTGTATCGAAGGCGACTTTCACCGGATTCAATTCACGCCGGATTTGTTGCCGGCTGATTTGACTGGCACCGAGGTATACCGCCCGCAGGATGGCTCGTTTGTATTTCAGCCCGGCCCATTGTTTCATAACGTCATATTGGCCGACGAAGTCAATCGTGCCCCGGCCAAAGTGCAATCGGCGCTGCTGGAAGCGATGGGGGAACGCCAAATTACCGTCGGCAAAGAGACCTACCGGTTGCCACCGTTGTTTATGGTGATGGCGACCCAAAATCCAATCGAGCAGGAGGGCACTTATCCGCTGCCCGAAGCGCAGCTCGACCGCTTCCTGATGCATGTTCGAGTCGACTACCCGGCCGCCGATACTGAGCGTGCGATTTTGGGTTTGGCCCGGGATGAAGCGTTGCGCGGTGTGGACGAAACGGTCGAGCCGCCCCCGCAAGTGGTGTCCCAGGAGATAATCCGCCAAGCCCGGCACGAGGTGTTGCAGCTGTATTTGGCTCCGGCGCTGGAGGAATATCTTGTCGAGCTAGTGCTCGCGACCCGCACTCCGCAGCGTTATGATGAGGGGCTGGGGCGGTGGCTCAGTTTTGGAGCAAGCCCGCGCGCCAGCATTGCGTTGGATCGCTGCGCACGCGCGCATGCTTGGTTACACAATCGCGATTTCGTAAACCCGCAGGATATCCAAGCAGTCGCTCCCGACGTATTGCGGCATCGTGTCTTGCTGACGTTTGAAGCTGAGGCCGAGGGCGTCGATACAGATCGATTTGTCGCCGAGATTATCCGCTATGTAGCGGTCCCTTAAGACATATTCCGGATATTTCACGATGGCGGACGGCACGCACGCCAAAATCGATGCATTAATAGCGCTGCGGTTGCAGGCCGCGCGGCTCGATCTCAACGCCCACCGCGAGCCGCGGGCGCCGCTAGCCGGCGGTTATCGCTCGCGGTTTCGCGGCCGCGGAATGGATTTCGACGAGTCGCGCCAGTACCTACCCGGTGATGACATCCGCACGATCGATTGGCGAGTCACGGCTCGCACGGGCGTTCCTCATACCAAAGTGTTTCGCGAAGAACGCGAGCGCGCGGTGTTCATCATCGTGGATTTTTCTCCTTCAATGTTTTTCGGCACCAAGGTCGCGTTTAAATCGGTTATCGCGGCGCAAGCGGCCGCTCAGATCGGTTGGTCGGCGATCGCCCGTGGTGATCGTATTGGCGCATTGATCGCGGCCGGTGAAGGCCACAGTGAAATACGGCCGGCCGGTGGCCGTCGAGGCGTGCTGCGCGTGCTGCAGGCATTGGTACAGAAATCGAAACCGCCGCGTCGCAGTTTGGCGCCAATAATTATGGATGACACGCTGATGCGTGCGCGTCGCGTCGCCAAGCCAGGTAGCCTGGTGGTCATTATCAGTGACTTTTATACGCTCGGCGATGACGCCGAACGTCATCTGGCGCGGCTCTGCCTGCATAACGATGTTATCGCTTGTTGGGTGCGCGATCCGCTCGAATGTCACGCGCCGCCACGCGGCCGTTACGCGATCAGCGATGGTACACAGGTTGCCAACATAGATACCGGTGGACGTGCAAGCCGCCAATACGAATCAACCCTCGAGGAGTTCGCGCGCTCGGTGCGTGCCGTGATGGGGGGGCGCGGAATTCGGCTCATCGAATTGAGCACGGCCGATGATGTGGGCGCAGCGTTGCGGAGCGGTCTCGTCGGTTCGCGTGTGTAGCTCGGACCATTCATGAACTATCCAGGCTAGGCTAATGGCTCAAGTGTCCAGTCAGCCGGAACTTGGTGCCGCACTAGCGGATTTGCGCGATATTCATCTGCCCGCTGAACCCGGCTGGTGGCCGCCTGCGCCGGGTTGGTGGTTTTTGACCGCGGTGTGTATCTTGGCCGCAATTATCGTTGCGCGTTACTGGCGCCGAGCCCGGCAACGCCGCGTGCCGCGGCGCGAAGCATTGCAGCAACTGGCGGCGATTCGCGACCGCTGGCGGGCTGCGCCAGAATCGAATCCGGTGCCGCCGGAGCTGTCGGTGTTGTTGCGTCGCGTGGCGTTATCGCGTTTTCCGCGCGCGAACGTGGCGGCGCTCAATGGTGAGCAGTGGTTGTCGTTTCTCGACCGAACGGGCGAGACCACGGAATTCAGTAATGGCGCCGGTGCAATGTTGGCGAGCGCGCCGTACCGGCCGGACGGTGCGGCCGATGTTGGGCCGCTGCTCGACTTGGCGCATCGTTGGATTGACCGTGTGCTGTCCAACAAGTAGGCCCTGAGCGTCCATGAATTATAAGATCCTTCGGCAGTGCTGAAATTTCTCTGGTTATGGGCATTGTTAGCGGCGCCGTTGCCGCTCGCGGTCTGGTGGTTATGGCCGCCGGCCCGTGCGCACCGCGGCAGCGCGTTGCGAATCCCGTTTTTTGCGTCGGTTCGGGGTATCGGCTCGGCCACACACGTTGCCGCACCGCGCTGGGTCAACGTGACAATGGCGGTGGGTTGGTTGTTGCTGATCTGTGCAGCGGTGCGCCCACAGTGGGTCGGCGAGCCCGTCGGCTTACCCGTCACGGGACGCGATCTCATGCTTGCGGTAGACATCTCCGGAAGTATGAAAACCCGCGATATGGAATCGCGCGACGACCTTGTTTCGCGCCTTGCGGTAGTGAAAGCCGTGGCCGGAGAATTTATCGGACGCCGTGAGGGCGATCGCGTCGGTTTGATTTTGTTTGGCACCCGCGCCTATCTGCAGACACCGTTAACGTTTGATCGAGCAACTGTGGCCACGTTATTGGAGGAAGCGGAAATCGGATTTGCCGGCGAGCGCACCGCGATAGGGGATGCGATCGGTTTGGCGGTGAAACGGCTGCGACATCGCGATACTGATCGCGTATTGATCCTGCTTACCGATGGTGCCAATACCGCCGGAGCCGTTGCGCCGTTGCGCGCAGCCGAACTCGCGGCCTCTGCGGAACTTACGATTTACACAATCGGCGTCGGTGCCGACGAACTCTTGGTGCGCTCTTTCGCGGGTGTGCGCCGGGTTAATCCGTCGATAGACCTCGATGAAGCGACGCTGTCGTCCGTTGCCGAGCTGACTTCCGGTCGTTACTTTCGCGCGCGTGACCGGGCCGCGCTCGATGAGATCTACGCCATCATCGATAAGCTCGAGCCCGTCGCAGGCGACGCCGAGTTACTGCGACCCGTTACTGAGTTGTACGCCTACCCGCTTGGCATTCTCGCGCTCCTCGTGCTGTGGTGGATTCGGCCGGGCCTGGCGTCGATATACCGGCCGCCCAGCACTTACGCGCGTTATCTCGGCACGGCATGGAGGCGCGGATGACCGCGGTGGCGTTCCATTTTCTGCGGCCGTGGTGGTGGTTGGCGCTGCCGTTAGGTTGGATGTTGATTATGGGGCTATGGCGGCGCCAAACCGGAGGCGACAGTTGGCGCACGGTCTGCGATTCACATCTGCTGCCGCATTTGTTGGTCGGCCCAAATGGGGGCGTTGTGCGAGTTCCCTATGTGTTATTGGGGATAGCGTGGTTGCTGGTGGTGTTCGCATTGGCGGGTCCGTCTTGGCGGCAGGACGAACAACCCGTGTTTCGCACGCTTGCGGCCCGGGTCATCGTGCTGGACGTATCGCGTTCTATGGACGCTGCCGATGTTACGCCATCGCGGCTCGCGCGCGCTAAGTTTAAGGCAGCCGATATTCTATCGCGCGCTGCGGACCGGCAGACCGGATTGGTGGTTTTTGCGGGTGCCGCGTTTACGGTGTCGCCGTTGACCGATGATGCGAATACGTTGCTGAACTTATTGCGGGTGTTGAATACGGATGTGGTGCCGGTGCAGGGCGGCGACACCGCGGCGGGGTTGCGGCGTGCCGAGGAGTTGTTACGCAGTGCACGCGCGACGACGGGCGAGGCGATTGTGATCACCGATAGTGTGGCGCCCGACATGGATGCCGCTGCTGCCGCCATAGCGGCGCGCGGGTTTCGCGTGTCGGTGCTGGCAGCGGGGACCGCAGCGGGCGCACCGATACCCCTGGCGGGCGGCGGATTCCTAAAAGATTCGCAGGGCGCGATCGTGTTGCCGCGGACGGACTTCGAGTTGCTACGGCAGCTAGCCGAAGCCGGAGGCGGCAAGTTCGTCCGCATGACGGCGGACGATAGCGATATCGATGCATTGTTGCAGGATCCGATTGTAGTGCCGACTACTATGAGCCGTGACCGGCGCCACACTGAAGTCCGGTATCGCGATGAAGGACCGTGGTTCGTGTTGCTGCTCTTACCGTTGGCGGCGCTCGCATTCCGTCGTGGCTGGGTGCTGACGATCGCCGTGGTGATCGTCGTGGCACCGTACGGATTGCCGCTATCGGCCCATGCGTTCGAGTGGCAGGATCTGTGGAAACGCTCGGATCAACAGGCCGCCGATGCTCTCGCACGCGGCGATGCGGCAACGGCGGCGGAGGTAGCGCGCGACCCGGCGTGGCGTGGTGGTGCGTACTACCGGCAACAGCAATTTCCGGCCGCGGCCGATGCGTTTGCGGCGCAGGACGATGCGGCGGCGCATTACAATCGCGGTAATGCCTTGGCGAAAGGCGGGCGTCTGCAGGAAGCATTAGAGGAGTACCAAACCGCGTTGCGGCAAGCGCCCGATCTTGACGACGCCCGGCATAACCACGACCTCGTCGAACGTCTTTTGCAGCAAGCCGAGCGTAACGAATCGGGCCGTTCTGGCGAGCCGTCAACCGAGCCCGGCGCGAATTCCGAGAAGGCCGGTGACGGCACGGACTCCGAAAGCGATTCGCGCCGTTCGGAATCGGGGGATCAATCCGCTGATGCTGAGGACAGTGCATCGAGGTCAGAATGGAACCCAGATGGTCGGCAAACCGACATGGGCGAAGCGATGTCTACTGATGATCTGTCCGAGAAGGGAGACGACGGTTCGCGGCCCGACGACGCAGCGCAGTCGGCGCGTTTGGACACCTCGCCGAATCGATCGCCGGATAAATCGGACGAGTCCACCCGCAATGAATCCGGGGCAAACCCCACCGCTGCCGATGATGAAGGCACCCAATCCTTAGATCCCGAACAGCAACAAGCTCTCGACCAATGGTTACGTCGAATTCCGGACGACCCAGGAGGATTACTGCGACGCAAATTCGCCTGGCAATATCAGCGCCGAGCTAACCCACCGCCGACCGCGACCACACAGTGGTAACATCAATGTTCAGTGCGCTTCGTTTGCTTATAGGTTTAGCATTGATTTCACTCGCGTGGCCGGCCGCTGCCGAACCTGCTGCAGCTTACCTCGAGCGCAATCCAATCCAGTTCGGTGAAACAGTACGTCTTGTTATCGAAACCGCCGGCGCTGGCAACGAACAAAATCCGGATTTGCGGTCGTTGCAAGAAGAATTCACGGTGTTAGGGACCTCAACCAGTACGCAAATTAGTGTAATCAACGGCCAACAAACCAATAAAACGCAGTGGTTCGTAGAGCTCGAACCGAAGCGCGATGGCGTGATTGCAATTCCGCCCCTAGCCGTGGGTCGACTCAAGACAGCGGCGCTGACATTGCGGGTACTACCGGCGGTAGCCGACGTCGACAGCGCGGCGGACTTGTTGCTCGAGGCCAGCCTCGATCGCAGCGATCCCTACGTACAGTCACAGGTCGTACTTACGTTGCGGTTGTACTCGGCGGTCGACATTATCGAAGGCTCGCTAGCCGAGCCGCAAATCGAAAGTGCATTGGTCGAACGCGTCGGCAAGGATACGAGTTACGAATCGTTGCGCGGCGGTCGCCGCTACCGGGTTGTCGAACGGCGATACGCGGTGTTCCCGCAAAGTAGTGGTGATCTTACCGTCCCAGCGGTGAGCTTCGTTGGCCGCGTCGCCGATCCCTCGAAACGCAACGCCGCGCTCGATCGTTTATTCGAACTCGGCAAACGAGTACGGGCGCGCTCGAAACCAGTATTAATGTCGGTCCGCCCGAAGCCCGATGATTTCGACGGTGTATGGTTACCGGCGCGCGCACTAACGTTGACTGAGAGCTGGAGCCGGGATCCGCCCGAGTTTCGGGCCGGCGAACCGATTACGCGCAGTATCACGTTGCAGGCGGTAGGGCTCGGTGCGGCCCAGTTACCCGATGCACCGACCGCGGCGGAGGGGCTCAAAGCCTACCCTGACAAACCATTGACAAACTCTGGTTGGAACGGTGAGTGGATGACCGGAACCCGTGAACAACGCGTCGCGATCGTGCCCAGCGAATCCGCGGTGGTAACGCTGCCGGAGATTCGGATTCCGTGGTGGAACGTCATCGATGACCGCGAGGAAGTCGCGGTTATTGCCGCCCGGCAAATCGCCATTGGCCCGGCAGCAGTTGTGAGCGATACGATCGCTACCGATGCGGCTGCGATCGTCGCAACGGCTAAGGCCGGTCGGGAACAGGATTTTTGGCGTTGGTCGAGTATCGCATTGTTAATACTCTGGGCCACCACACTGCTGATCTGGTATCGCAGTCGCCACCCGAAGCTGCGAAGCGCAGCGGCGCCTGAGGACGCGAGCATAAGTAAGTTGCGGCGGGACCTCGACGTCGCATGCCGTACCAACGATTCACAACGTGCCGCCGAGTTGCTACTGCGTTGTGGCGCGAAGTTATGGCCCGCGGACACGCCGCGCAATCTTGGCCAACTCGCTTTACTGGTCGGCGATGCCGAATTCACAGCCGCCATCGAGGAGCTTGAGGCCGCGCGCTATCGGGTCTCGCCTGCCAATTGGAATGGCGCGGCTTTTTGGGCAGCCGCAGCCCCGCTGTGGAGGACTGCTAAGCCCAGCGCGGCGATCCCAGATTCGGCACTACCCTCATTGCACCCTGCTTCTTCTTGAACCGATCGCGGTTTCGCGGGGTTCATCGTATATGTAGACGACTCTGGCGCCGCCCGGGGGAGGGGCGCCTGCAAAATCGCAATCAGATCGGTTAACTCTTAAATAACAACAGGTTATAGGTGAAATTGGTCGAAACTGGGGCACACCACGCTAATTCTTGACAAAAATCAGACATCGAGCTCTTGGGCTATACTAATGTTACGGTTCTTTAACACGCTATATAGTGGGTATGTGCAACTTCAGACGCCATATATATGTCTAAACGGTAACCGACAAGCGGTGTAGGCGCCGCTAGGAGAGAGCCAATGTTAAGCTTTATATGTCGAATAGCAGCGGATTTCGAAAGTGAACACGGATTCAGGCCCAACGTACTCTACATTAACCCCAGCCACCTACGGCGAATGCGCGATGACTTCGCCGATCCGAGTATGACCTCAATACGGCGGTTGCTGGGCATGGAAGTTCTCGTCAGCGTCGATGCGGTACATCCGCATGTGGGTTGGACGCAAGCGGCCTCCCGAGTGGCGGTATAAACGGACTATGGGTGCCCGCGGCCGCCTCAATGGAAGCGACGACGCGAAAATAGCAGCGTAAAGCCGGTAATTGCAAAACCAATAAAGAAGACGAGGGTCCAGCCTGGAATGCTGAGTCCCAGCCAGGTCCATACTACCTCCGCGCACTCGCCGGAGCCGGACAGTACTTTCTCAATCACCGTATGTAACGGAAAACGCTTGAGCATAAACTCAAGCCCCGGTCCGCACTCCGGGATTTGATCTGCGGGAAGATTCTGTATCCATACATGCCGAGCCGCGACGGTTGCTCCCGCCATGCTAAATAAAATGATAGGCAGTTCGTATAGGCGGCGCCACGCGCTGCGTGGATTGTGCACGGCCGCGATCAAACACATGATGCCAATCAGTATGACTATGACGCGCTGGACGATGCACAAAGGACAGGGTTCGAGTGCTTCGATGTGCTCGAAGTACAGCGCGACTCCGATTAGTGCGGCACACGCCAGAAATCCTAAACTGTACAGCGTGCGTGATAATTTTCGTGTCATGGGTCGGTGTTCTCTATATGGTGCGCGTCCGTGATACGGCTTGTGCCCATTCACTTAATAGCGTCTCGCGTAGTACTGGCTCCATATTGGGTTCAAATTCAGCTCCACAATGCCAGCGTGCCGCAATGTCATCGGTCGATGCAATAAGGCCGGACTGTAACGCGGCTAGATAGGCAGCACCGAGCGCCGTCGTCTCCACGACTTCGGGGCGTTGTACCTTACTATCAATCACATCCGCCAAGAATTGCAGCAACCAATCATTATGGGTCATACCGCCATCGACTCGCAGCGCGGTCGGTTTACCCGCGCCGTCGCTCCGCATCGCGGTGATCAGATCCTGGGTCTGGTAGCACACGGCCTCGAGCGCAGCGCGCACGAGTTCGGCGATACCGGTATCTCGAGTGATTCCGAGTACCGCACCACGCGCATCGGCATCCCAGTGAGGTGCCCCCAAGCCGGTAAACGCGGGGACCAGATAGACGCCGCCACTCGATTTAACCGAAGCGGCCAGCGCCGCGGTTTCCGATGCATCTTTTATGACTCGCAGTCGATCGCGTAACCACTGCACTGCGGTACCCGCGTTGAATATCGATCCCTCTAGCGCGTAGTGCGTCGTCCCATCAATCCGATATGCGACGGTCGTGAGCAATCGGTGTTGCGAAGCGAGCGGCGTGAGCCCGGTATTCATCATCATGAAACAACCCGTGCCGTAGGTGCTCTTGATCATGCCGGGCTCGAAACACGCTTGGCCGATACTTGCGGCTTGTTGATCTCCGGCAACGCCGCAAATCGGTATGCGCCGATCGTGCAATGTCGCGACACCATAGTCCGCCGCACAATCGCGCACGCTTGGTAACATCGCGGTGGGCACGTCGAACAGTGCGAGCAACTCCTCATCCCACTGTTGTGTATGGATGTTGAATAACATTGTGCGCGACGCATTGGTGGCGTCCGTTGCATGCACCGCACCTTGTGTCAACCGCCAAATCAGGAAAGTATCTATGGTGCCGAATAACAATTCACCGTTACGGGCGCGTTCAACGCCTCGAGGGGTCTGACTAAGAATCCATCCAAGCTTGGTGGCCGAAAAATACGGATCCAGTAACAATCCTGTTTTCGCGGTAACCGTGGCCTCCATGCCATCCGCGCGCAGCTGTGCACAACGTGTCGCCGTGCGCCGGTCCTGCCAAACAATCGCGTTATAGACCGGGTCACCGCTGTCACGCTCCCAGACCACCGTTGTTTCGCGTTGATTGGTGATACCGATTCCGGCCAGCTTGTGGCCGGCTGCAGTGATCTGCTCCAACACCTGTCCGCACACCGCCATCGTCGTTTTCCAAATAGCGTTAGGATCGTGCTCGACCCAACCGTCGTCCGGGTAAATTTGCGGAAATTCCTGTTGCGCTACCGCCAGCGACCGGCCATTAGTATCAAAGCCGATGGCGCGGCTACTCGTGGTACCCTGGTCGATTGCCAACAGGCAAGACGATTCCAAGTTCGTCATCGTTTTCGGGAAACTACAAACGACTCGTTGATAAACCACAAGCCACCGTAGCGGCTCAGTACCTCCCGGGTCGCATCCAGATAGCGGCCGTGGGACATCGCTTCGGCCACCTGCGTGTCATCGATTTGTGCGACATACACCGCGGCATTCCAAGCGGCCAGTAACGTCGAGGTGCTGATATGCCCTCGCACTTCTTTTGGGGTTACGTACAGCGCGTATCTGAACAACGCGTGTTTGTCGTTGCTGGACCAGAAGTCGAGGTCTGGCATCGATGCACGAACTCGCGAGCGCAGCGTTTCCGCTAACATCGGGCCCGGGGTGTGGAATGGGTCCTGGTCTGGCCATACCCGGCGAATTATTTCCATCCCTGGATCTTGTCCGGTCCCCTGGATCGTGATGAGGCGGCCGCCCGGCCGCAGGGCTTTTGCCAAGGGCTCCAATACCATTCGCACTTTGCGTTCTGCGGACTGCCTTAATCGGTACGGTTGCGCCGAAATAATCAGGTCATAGGCACG
>JAOTWM010000503.1 GCA_029862885.1 Gammaproteobacteria bacterium | reverse complement strand
GTCAGGACATCCACGGCGAAGGTGTCAATATTGCCGCGCGTATCGAAGCCCTTGCTGCCCACGGTGGAATCTGCATTTCCGGTGGTGTTTACGACCAGGTGCATAATCGACTCGATTACAACTACGAAGATATGGGCGTGCATGAGGTCAAACACGTCTCTGATCCCGTACGGGTCTACAGGATTACCACCGAAGGCTCGGTTAAGAAAAAGCCGGAAAGAAGTGAAATATCAGAGATCGACAAACCCTCCATCGTAATACTGCCGTTCGAAAACTTAACCGGCGATTCGGAACAGGATTTTCTGGCCGATGGATTGCGTATCGATATACAAAATGCCCTTGTTAAAGTTTCTGGTGTTTTTCTGATTGCAGCTGGAAACGCGAACGCTTATCGTGGAAAACCACCGAACCAGGCAACAACCGATCTAGGTGTTCGTTTTGCACTAACAGGAAGCGTCCGGCGAGCCGGCGACCGGGTAAGAATTTCCCTCACTTTGACAGATGAAGCCTCTGAAGAGATAGTTTGGGCAGAGCAGTACGATCGTCAACTGGACGATGCTTTCGCGCTACTCGATGAGATCACAGGAAACGTACTGACCGCATTGAATGTCAAGCTTGTGGCCGGCGAGTCGGCCAAGGTTTGGCACAAGACACTCAAGGATTTACGGTCGCTTGAAGCATTCTATCGAGGCATCCACGCGTTTTTCAATATGGATCAATTATCGCTGAGCGAAGCGCGTCGCCATTTCGAACTGGTTTCAAAATTGCATCCGGAGGCTTCGATTGGGCCGACCTGGGTTGCGCTTACGCACTGGTACGATTATCAACGCGGGTGGTCGGATTCACGCGACGAGTCCAAACGGTTGGCAAAGGATTGGGCAGAAAAGGGTGCGGCCCTACCTGACACAGACGGCCAAGCATTCACGGTTTTGAGCCACCTGCATCTCCTTGACCGAGACTTCGACGCCGCCCTGGCATCCGGTAGAAATGCCGTCTCGAATCGCCCTAACTGTACCCATGCCAATGCTTTCTATGCCAACGTCTTACTTTATTGTTGCGAACACGAGACCGCGCTGCACCATATCAATTTGGCGATTCGCTACTCGCCAATACATCCGGTTTTCTTTAAGGACATTCTCGCCGCAGCATATCGTGCGCTTGGTGATCTCGATCAGGCAGAGGAGGTCGCTACCGCGGCGATCGCAACAGATCCGAAGGACCTAAATGCACAGTTAATCCTGACCAGTCTTGCCGTTAAGAAAAACGAATCCGAAAAATGGGCTGACATCACAAAAGATATCCGGAATATCGACCCTACATTTTCAACAGCAAAATTCGCTGAGGCACAGCCCTATCGAAATAAAAAGTTCCTGGACGAATTTGTGGCAGACTTGCGCAGTGCCGGTTTACCAAAATAAACATATAACGCGAAAAACCCGGGGTGTGTTTGTTGACCTGTTGAAAATTAATCGCTTGAATTTCATTAGATCACAGCACGCCGGAGTTTTCGATCTCTCTAAAACGACATTTGTAAATGCCGATCAATCACTTAGCGTTTATGGATGGGCACTAGCTAGAGCTTCAAAGCCAGAATGATTAAAGCAGTTAACGCCGCCACTGCCAAGGTGCGAAGCGCCGACCACAGCCAGAACGTCTGGCTCACGTGACCGACGAATATCCCCAGAGCGAAGATCGAAGCAAAAGCAAAGCCGATCGACATCTCCAGGGGCCGCAGAGGAATACTCACGCCCAGCTCGTGCAGCCAGAACGGACTGATGATGAACATGGCAAAAATAAACGGCGACAGGCCATTCACACCTGCAACAAGCACGGGAACCAACCTAGCCGCCTTCGCATGGGCAGACACATCCATGTCGGTGATCATGGCCTGCCCAAGCTCCGCGAGCTCACGCTGGCGCTCTGCCGACTCGCTGATGTATGCACTAGACAAGCCGCTCATCATCAATGCGACGGCCGTGCCTGAACACGCGCTTAGCATGGTGCCGAGTGCTACCTCGTCGCTGACATAGAAGCCCATGGTCAGCCCAAGCATGGCGAGGGCCCCATCGAACCCATTAACGACGAAGTATCGACGCGCAATGTCGTGCGAGCGAGTGATTCTCAGCAGGAACCGAAGCTCGCCTAGCACACTCACGCAACCGACCCCTCAACCGTTACATGCGTCACACAGTCACAACGCCATGGGTCAGGGCTCTCCGCCCACGACCTGCACTTTGTCGACCGAATGAATGGAGGCCCCGAGGCTGCGTATCGTCTCATCGAGTGCTGCCATGTCGATGTTCGTTCCATCGATCGCAATCAGCACCGACTCCGTCTTCTCGTCTACGGTCTGAACCGTGATACTAACGTGATAATCGCCGGCCAAAGCCGCAACAGCGGACGCCAGCTCAAGGATCGTCGGGTGATGCGGCTTGAGGACGTCAAGCGTAATGTGTTTGACTTGGGTCATAGCATTCAGCGTTTTCCGGCTTGTACGTTCCCATTGGAGCGAAGTCGCTCATCTGATGCAACTGCTGCCAGCGTGGTACGGTCGAGAGCTGGTCGCGTGAACCCACTAGGATGCCCCTTGTCTATATCCGCAGCTTCCCCCTACGTGCCTGGCTAGGGACAGCCGTAGCCGAGTTTCCAGCTCTGGCAACATCGCACGCAGCATGCGGATTTGGTAGGTAGCGTTAGAAATCCCTACACCGGGTACGCCTCAGAGCCCTTGTAAAATCGAATGTGCTGCGTGACCCCATTCGGCTCCCAGCTTCTTGGGTCCTCCCCAGCGGAATCGGATAGAGATTGTAGCAGACGCATAGCGGCCGAAGAAAACGACCGTGGAGCAACACCCGAAAACGAGCCCAGGTCGTCGAGCGCTGCTGACCACGACGTCCAACATCCTACGGCAAAGTGGACCGCCCAACAGATTGCGGAATGGTTTCCGTTCAACACGGCCCCGCGTTTTTTGTTGCGAGACGGCGACGGTATTTATGGTGATCGGGTTTGCCGCGCGATTGATTCTCACGGTATCGACGACGCCGTCACAGCGCCGGCCTCGCCGTGGCAAAAGGGCTACGTTTCATTGAGTCTGACGCAGCTGCCATGATGGTTTGGCGAGGGGGTAGGGTGAGAGTGCGCGACGTGCCTCCGGCGCGGAAGCGCGCGCCCGCGGTGATGGCGTCGCTCTTGGTCAGCGTAACGTCCTCGAGGAAAAACCCGGGTCAGAGAACAATTGTTGCTAATATAGAAAAGTAAAAATAACCTAAAAATAAATCTGTCCCATTTCTTCCGTTAATGACACACGCTGGCGATGCCGGGCGTTCCCGACTGAAAGCCATCGCGACTCTACGTGAATATCTACACGGATTCGGGGAGTTACCGAATCGCAACTGCCTGTAATATCGATGTCATACCGTCGTTGAAATACTCAATGAGATACTACGCGCTTAATCGGCAATGGAAGTGAGCTTTAGTTTCATGATTATGCCGCGAAGTGTGCTTTTCCACCGCAGCCTCTGATCTCGTATGCAGTATTCGCTGCATCTAGCGAACCGCCGCCGGCAGAATCAGGTAAAATCATCTGACAATGGATGAGACCGCCATCGGCGGAATTGCTTCTACTAAAATATGGCGGTACAAAACCGTGCATGAATCGACCGAATTCTCGATTTGGGAGTACTCGGCAATAATTTTTGCTGTGGTGTTGATCGCTAAACTGGTCAGCAAAAAGACCGGAACCGTCGATGTATTGTGGTTCATTGTGGCGGGTGCTGTTCTCACCAACCTCGGTTTGTTGCCCGCTCACAATGAGTTCCTCGAAACAATCGGCGAGTGGGGAATCGTATTTATCATGTTCGCACTCGG
>JAOTWM010000504.1 GCA_029862885.1 Gammaproteobacteria bacterium | reverse complement strand
AGCCCGGGAGGGGGTGACGCCATTCGCGCAGTCACTGCTTTACCGGCAGTCGTCGGTGCCTGGCGCCATGTCGGGGGCGGCGCCGTGGAAATGCCGATCTGGGAGTTCCCATTCAATTTTGATTTCATGCAGCGGCCCGACTGGATCAAGCCCGGCACGCGCGCCGTCAACGAACTCGAACTCGGCGCGGCTCTTTCCGGGGAGCTGGGCCTAGACCCGCCACTCATGTCCGTGTTCATACATAATTCCAACCCCGTGTCTCAACAGCAGAACGCCAATAAGCTGATCGAGGGGCTCAAACGCGAGGATCTGTTCACGGTGGTGAGCGAACTTTTCCTGACGGACACGGCCCGTTATGCCGACATCATCCTTCCAGCAACTTTGCAGGCCGAGCAGTATGACCTCCAGGTTACCTGGGGCCACCTGTATGTCATGCTAAACCAACCCGCCGTCGAGCCACCCGGAGAATGCGTGTCAAACATTGACATGTTTCGCCGGCTCGCGAAGACCATGGGTTTCGACGACGACTACTGGGACATGACGAACGATGAATTGTTGCTGAACATGTATCACTGGGATTCGCCGGTGATGCAGGGCATCACGCTGGAGAAGCTCAAAGAGGTAGGATGGATGCGGCTCAACGTCGGCGCGCCTGACAAACGCGCGCCGCACGCTAAAGGCGACTTCAAGACACCCTCGGGAAAATGTGAGTTCAAGGCCAGCGCAGCCGAAAACGGAAACTTCATCGTGCCGGTTTGGCGCAATGGCTACGATCAAATGCAGCCCGGCGATCCGGTTGATCCGGTACCGAACTATATTCCGCCCGCCGAGGTATCCGGGGCAGACAAGGACCTCGCTCGACGTTACCCGATCAGCCTGATTTCTCCCAAGCCGCACGCCTACCTGAACTCGCAATATGCCAATGAACCGGTTCAACAACGCCGTCAGGGCGAACAAACAGTGGTTATTCACCCCAAAGATGCTGCCACCCGCAACATTGCGGATGGTGACTACGTGCGGGTGTTCAACGACCGGGGCGCGTTCGAAGGTAAGGCGGAATTGAGCGACGACGTGGTGGAAGGATTGGCGGTCGCCAATTTGGGTTACTGGCCCAGCCTGAACCGCGGCGGCTCGGGAGTTAATGCAACGACCTCGTCGGCGCACTCCAATCTGGGTGGCGCCGGTTGTCAGTCAGACAACCTGGTCGAAATCGCAAGAGCTTGAACCCGGATCGTTGCTCCCCGCCCCCGCGCTGCTCGCGGGGGCGGGGTCGGCCTGCCAAGCTGAGTTCTGCATCTCGACGTACGACAGCCGTGTCCCTTTGCTCTTACCCACCCGTTTTCATAATTGCGTTCTCGATCGAAAATCAACCGTCTGCACGACACCAATTTCGCTGGTGATGGATGCGAAATTTTGTTCAGCGATAAAACTGTCGCCCACATAAACCTGCCATACCGCGCCTGGGTTTGCCGAATAAGAGACCCGCAAAGTCTTGCTGGCTTCGTCGAGGAACACCAGTCTGTAATACCCATTATCGTCTGCCGTATCGCTAACACCCCCACTGTAGACTAAGGCGCCCACGGCGTATGCCCCGACAACATCCGGGTTATGTATAGTCCCAGTCACGACGGCGGCAGGCTCGAAATCCAAATAGTTGTAAGACTCGGTTTCGAGCGGCGTGTCTAGATGGGCGGTCTGCGAGTAGTCGCTCTGCGGATACACGACAACGTTGCGCAATTCGAAAGTATCGTCCTGGAGTGATCCATACAGGTAACGACCGTCAAAAGATATGGGCAGCGCAGCAGGTATGCCGCCGCTCACCGAGGCCGAGCCGGTTCCCCTCGCCACCTTCTTGCCGTCTGCATCGTGGAGATCACCACTGACTTCCAACATTCCATCACGCGTGCTGATGACTGGAAGATAAACGGTCAGCGTATCGGCGAGACAATTTTTGTCGGCATCCGTCAGTTGTTCCGAAAGCGCGTTGCCAAACGTAATGGTGTACGCGGGCTCAAAGTCTGTGTAGGCGTAATCTCCGGTGGTGTAGTTCAAGGTTGCTCGGTCCACTGTGCGTCCATCAGCATCCATAAGCAGCACATCGTCGATCGAAAAGGGGCCATCTTCTTCTTGAGCATTGATGCGCAGATACGAGAACCCGAGCTCGATACGCACAGGCGTACCGGCGGTCATGGTGTAAGACCGAGAGGCATAAGCAAACTCTGCGCCGTTCGGATCGCTCAAAACACCGGAGAAGGTATATGTACCGGAACTTTCTACTTGCGCGTTAAACACGATCCGTAGCTCATCCAGGAGCCCGTCCCCATCCCGATCGTACCCCTCGTCTTCTATATCTCCGGTAATCTGCAGAAACGACTCAAAATCGGTTGATTCGATCGGAGCGGGGGTATAGACGAAGCTGTTCTGGTTGGGTCCTTCCAGGTTCAGGAGACTCAGCACCACGGCGTATTCGTGGGTGCCCGCGTTATCTCCGATCGGCTCTCCAGGAAACACCAGATTGACCTCACTAGCGCCCACCGGTAGATCGAGGGACAGAGTCGCAACTGATATGGTTTTGTCCCCATCCAAAAGTACTCCATGGAGATCGAACGGCCCTGCCTCACGCACGGCAAGGTTTGTCTTAATGACCAATTCATCATAAAGACCGTTTCCGTCATTATCTGCAAGCTCCTCAGAGGCTAATTCGATTCTAACCTTGACCTCCCCAAAATCCGTATGAACATAAGCGGGAGTTTCAAATGCTGCTGAAACGATATCCGCATAAAGCTCCAGCGTATACGGGCCATCTTCCCCGGACAGGTAGATCTCTTCACCGGAAAATCGCAGTTCGAAGTCATGTATTCCGTCACCACCCATGATAGATACGAAAGTTGGCGCTACAGAATCGTAAGCCGAAATGCCCACAATGGCTTCGCCATCCTTCTTAAGCACACCGTAGATGACATAGCTTTCGGGATCCGGCAGCAACGCTTGAATCTCAGCAACCAGCGCGGTTGCATACACTCCGCCTGATTCAGTCCTAAACGTGACGTTTGAAAACGTGGGCGATGACGTCACAGACACCACTGATTCGGCAGCGCGGGGCGCAGCCTTGAATGGACTAGCAGGCAGCTCCAGTTCCTGGGCACCCCAGCGCGCGTACTGGGGACCAACGGATTCACTCAGCCAATACAACCTGGCCCCTTCCAGCGTTGTAAAGTAGTACTTCCCTCCGCCGGGTGGTGTTTCCGTCCCATTGGTATTGAATTCTACAAACTCGTACTCCGATGAACTGATCAGATTAAACGTCGCGTCGTAGTACTTTCCATTTCTAAGCCGTCTGTTGTGCGTGGCAAACGTATATCTGTCAAACGGTGAGCCCGCAGTTTGCAGGCGAGTGTTACCTATAAAAGCAGGATCAAGGGAAGCAATACCCGGGACGGTCACGAAGGGCCACGGACTTCGTTTGCCGGTGTTTGGATTAGTATGAAAGCGGCCTCGTCCGATCGTGGTTTCGTTGCGCATCCCGTCGATGCCCAGAACTCGGGCCAGGTTTTCAAACACCATACTGAACTGATTGCAATCTCCATTCTTGCAGGAATCCGAGTCATCGATCAATTTGTCCCAGGTTATATCTTGTTGACCCAGCGATCCGTTTTCGTCTCGGCACTTGGCTTCTCCGTCATACAACCATCTGCTTCCATAGGAGTAGACCTGTTGGAGGAGTTTCTCCAAGACCTCGCCCTCACCCTCAGCACCTTGGACCCACGGAACCGCCTTTTCATACCATTCCCGCTTGGGAATTCCAATTGCACTTAGAGGTGTCGTAGAACTGTGATTAGGATACTTGGTGACAAATAAGTTTCTGCT
>JAOTWM010000502.1 GCA_029862885.1 Gammaproteobacteria bacterium | reverse complement strand
TTTCAGTCGCGACTTGAATCGCCTGAGGCTTTATATTTCAAAGAGTTACCGGGGCGCCCGTTGCCCGATGTGCATCACAATGCAGGACTGTGCACAACTCATTCACGCAAAACTCCCGCACGGTTTTGGACAATAATACTTACACTTATCCATATTTGCAGGTATATTTGTCCAATGACTAACCAGGCTACAGACAAACAGGTTGAGGTTGCGAAAAAGATATTCCAGCGCCACGACGGTATTCTGAAAACCGGCGAGGCTCTGAGTCAAGGCATCCACCGCCGCACGCTATACGCGATGCGAGACGAGGGCGTGCTCGAGCGCCTCGACCGCGGCCTGTATCGTCTGGCGGACCTGCCGCCACTTTCGGATCCGGATCTCGTTACCGTGGCACGTAAAATACCTCAGGGCGTGATCTGCCTAATTTCGGCACTTCACTTCCACAACATAACGACGCAAATCCCACACGCAGTCTCAATTGCGGTAAACAGAGGTACTGAGCCTCCTCGTCTAGCTTTTCCACCAATACAAATCCATTGGTTTTCCGGCGAGGCCTTCACGACCGGTGTAGAGCGACACTCGATCGAGAACACGATGATTCGGGTATACAGTGCCGAGAAAACACTAGCGGATTGTTTCAAGTATCGAAACAAAATTGGTATGGACACAGTGCTCGAAGCGCTCGAACTCTATCGTGAGCGCATAAAACCCAAACCCAGAAAGCTGATTGAGTTTGCTCGAATCTGTCGCGTAGAGAAAACGATGCGGCCGTACCTTGAGGCAACTCTGTGAATCGGCGCACTCCGCACAATGTATCTGCCTCGGTACACCGGCGTTTGTTGAACATTGCCCGAGAGACTGCCCGTCCATTTGACGAGGTGCTCCAGTACTTCGCCATGGAAAGATTCCTGTATCGGCTCAGCCAAACAAAACATGCCGACTCGTTTGTGCTCAAGGGAGCGCTGTTATTCCGAATCTGGGATACCCCGGACAGCCGTGCAACCAGAGACATAGATCTTCTGGCTTACCTGGACAACTCGCCTGACAACCTGGCGGACATTATTCGCGACGTCTGCACGGTCGATAGCGCGGATGACGGGCTTGAGTTTGAGCCGGAAACTGTCGATGCGCAGCGAATCAAGGAGGACGCCGATTATGAAGGCGTGCGTATCCGGTTTCGTGGTCAGCTCGGGAATGCTCGGGTTCACATGCAGGTCGATGTCGGCTTTGGTGATCATGTTCATCCCGCTGCCGTTGAGGCCGACTACCCGACCTTGCTTGATCTGCCAGCCCCTTCGCTCCGTATCTATCCTCCCGAGACTGTTGTTGCCGAGAAAGCTGAGGCAATGGTGCACCTCGGCAGTCTTAACAGTCGTATGAAAGACTTCTACGACATTTGGCGCATGTCACAGCATTTCAATTTCGAGGGCACAGACCTTTGCGAAGCGATCAGGCGCACATTTGGCAATCGTAGTACAGCAGTAATTGAGTTTGATGAACTCGTCGGCGAATTACTAAATAGCGAAAACTTTCAAAAACAGTGGACTGCGTTCCTGATTAAATCAGCTGTCAGTGGGCCTGACGCTTTTCCCGAGGTTTTGGCATTGATTGGTGATTTTCTCTCGCCGGTATTCTCGTCCGTCAAGAGCAACAAAGTCCTCGACCAGGAATGGCTGTCACCCGGCCCGTGGCACAGTGTAAAGCGGAGCAAGAATCAACCATGAAAACCCCTATCGAGCGCCATGTGCAACAGCGAAATCAAGAATCACTCGATGATTTTCATGGACTATCGCCGGAGCAGATGTACCGCATGCTGTACTTTCCTTTTGCGTCTCCGGAGCTCGTCCGTTTCCCTGAGGTGCAAGATATGGGCCCGACGACACCGATCATGTCACTTGTCGAGCAACTGATTGACGCTATTGGCGCGGAGGGTTTAAGACCGACCGCCAACGGCAACCTGCCACAGAAGTTCTGCCGGGAGGCGGCCCTTGCCTATTGGGGCGAAGAGCTCTACCGAGAGAACACACGCTATGGCGGCATCAATCGCGAGGAGGATTTTATTGACCTGCACATTACTCGGCTGGTGGCTGAATTGGCGGGGTTGATCCGAAAATACAAGCGCAAGTTCATTCTCAGCCGAAACTGTCGCGCGCTACTGGCCCAGCAATGTTCGGCCGCACTCCATGCTCGGATGTTCAGGGCATATACCGAACAGTTCAACTGGGCTTATTGGGATCGTTACCCCGATCTCCGCTTCATTCAGACTGCATTTCTTTTTACACTTTATCTGTTGACGCGCTATGGCGATACTTGGCGCTCCCATGAGTTTTATGAAGATGGTTTTCTGCGTGCGTTCCCCATGTTGCTGGATGAAATGCCGCCCGATCAGATCTTTGCTCCCGAGGAGCAACTGCGTAGCTGCATTACGTCGCGCACGCTTGTTCGGTTTGTTGGGTTTTTTGGTCTGGCTGCGGTGGAACCTGTTTCCGATAAGCGCTTTCGTCACGAATACCGGGTGAGAAGTCTGCCATTGTTGTACGAAACCGTGCAGTTTGACCCGTCGGTTTGATAACTGACAAAGAATGGTGGCCAGGGGCAGAATCGAATTAGACTCGTATCTGCCTGAGTTTTATGATTATTCTATCCATGCTGGCCCGATGGTACCCCGATCCGTACCCCACCAAAAAGATCATGGCAACGTGAAGAAAAGTCGCCATCGAAACGTCAGTTGCGATGCAAATTGCGCATCGGCCGTTTGGCACTAGCGCATTTCTTGGACCCGCCTGGGCCCGCAAAGCGTATTTCTTGGACGCCACGTGACGCACGTTCAGCATTGAGAATTGGAGAGTAGAAACTGCTTTAGTCGTTCGTTAAGGACCACCAATGCATTTTCTGCTTAGTATCTTGTTGGCGACGTTTGTTCAGATGGTGCTTGCCGCAATCGTCACTTTTCCTACGTGGCTCCTTTGGAATTTGATAGTTCCCGATCTGTTTGGACTGCCTAAAGTATCGCTCATGCAGACACTCGGGCTGCTCATACTCTCCGGCCTCCTATTTCATCGATGCAATATCGAAATGAACCAACCGTGACAGGTCGACCAGCCGGCGACCGGCGCGCGCCAACGCTTCGGCCGTATCAGCAAGAGGCGCTGGAGGTTATCGATCGCATGACCGGGTCGTCCAGGGTGATTATTGCTTGGCCGCGCAAGAGTGTGAGGCGAGACCCCGGGGTCCCTGGGGGCACTAGTTCCGATAACTTCAATTATCGGAAATAGCCGAGGAGCAAGCCGAAGAAGCGGAAAATCCTCTTTCCGAATGGTTACCTATACAATTACCTAAGAAAACTAACCATGGAATTACGGCCTCTAAGGAGCATTTAGTGAAAATTGAGCTGACAGCCTTTGCCAACAGCGAGGATATGAGAACTCTTATCGCCGCCTTCTGCGCTGCCGTGTTGCTGGGCGCGTCCTTAACAGGCTGCTCGGTTGAAGAGCCCGAGGATGGCGGCTCGTCCGACAGCACAACGGGTCACGTCCCTGTCGATAATGCTGCAGACTCTCGCGACGAAGCTGTCGCTCCAGCGGAGCTTGAGCTTCGACGCGGGGTGATGCTGTTTGCCACTGATGGCCAGGACTTTAGGGCTATTGGGCTCACCGAAACCATCACTGATCCCAGCACGGGTCTTTTCTCGAAGACGGTCCAGGTGGGAGATCGAGTGGCGACGATCGTTGGAGATGAGGAGACTGCGTTTCTTGGAAGCGACGACCGAGCACACTGGATCCGCTTCGATAGGATCCGCCTGAATTCGCCAACACTCTCTGCTGTGCCGGTTGATGCATTCATTGACACGCTCAACACGCCGGCCGACCC
>JAOTWM010000501.1 GCA_029862885.1 Gammaproteobacteria bacterium | reverse complement strand
GCAGTAAAGAAACCGGATACCTGCTGTTACCGCTGTTGCTCCTCTACGAGGTTTGTTTTCATCGGGTAGAATGGCGAACCTGGTGCTTGACCAAGTTATCGGCCAGCGCCCGCGCGGCCGTGCTGGCCGCCGCAGGCATCGCGGTTTTACTGTGGGCTTTATTCGCCTGGTATTTGCTTGACGGTCGGATCTACTGGCTGGACACGATACCGGGACGCGATTTCTCCGGCTATGAACGAGTCTTGACCCAAGCGCGGGTGCAGTTCTTGTATCTCTCGCTACTGCTTTGGCCCTCTCCGTCGCGACTGAACATCGACCATGATTCTCTTATTTCCCGAGGCCTGTTAGATCCAGCTACGACCGCGTTGGCCCTGGCAGGCTGGCTGTTGGTTCTTGTTTTCGCACTTCGCAATCTATCGTCTCGGCCGCAGCTGGCTTTTCCGCTGCTTGGCTATTTGCTGCTGCATTCCATGGAATCGGCACCCATCAGTCTGGAACTTATGTTTGAACATAGAATGTATTTGCCGATGACCATCCTGGCGTTACTCATCCCGCTCAATCTGGGGCCTTTGGTCAAGAAGCATGGGCGGACCATCAATGCGGCATTGCTCATTATTGGTCTTCTACTTTCGACCGCAACCTACCAACGCAACCTAGTTTGGGGAGACCCGGTTACGTTTTTCCGCGACACCGCACTAAAGAGCCCGAATAAATTCAGGCCGCAGTACAACCTGGGCACGCATCTGGGCCCAATGGGGATGCTGCAAGAGGCAAAGACGGCTCTCGAAAAGGCCATCGAGCTAAAACCGGATCACTCCGAGGCGCACAACCAGTTGGCCAATATCTACATGCTTGCGAAGCAACACGACGCCGCGGAGCAGCACTACGGTCTGGCCGTCAAGCACAACCCGAAAAACGCCGAGGCACTCTTTAACTTGGCCGCGCTGTTTGCGTCACAGCAACGATACGACGAGCAAAGAAAACTACTCGAACAATTCATCCTGCACGCCCCACCTTATCTAGAGACGCAGAAGCGATGGGCGATACATTACCTGGAACGCTCCCACCCGTAGCAGCGTCCGCCTTCCGTCTCGAAGTTGCTTTGAAGACGAGCCAAAACCGCTGCGCGGCGCCCCTGGCCCGAAGCGCAATCGAGCAGTTGCTCGGCCTCCTGCAGCCGTTGCTGTTCGATCAACCGGAACGGTTCATTACGGCTGTATCGTAAAGGTGGCTTGTTCGAGCACGACAGAGTATTTGTAGCGGCCACCTAGGTCGACGTCTGTTTTTACCCGGCCCTTCACCGTTACCACATCCCCCGGATAGACGCGCTCCTGAGTGGTTACGATAAGTTTGTCGTCCGGCGCACTCCCGGTCCCATCTTGCAACGTTACCCAGTTCTTGCCCATGATATTGGGACTGACTTTCATTATTTTGGCACGGAGCCTGACTAGTTTGTCCTGCAACGCATTGCGTTGTGTCAACACAGTTGCCACCGTTTCGCCGCTTTCCACCGGCTGTATTTCACCGGCCTTGGGTTCGGTCAAAGGTTGCCTAAGTTTGGCGTGAGCGTCGTCGTCCGGTACTTGTTTGTCCTTGATTGGATCAGGCTTACTGATATTGCGGATGTTATCGACGAAGACAATAGCAGCAAATGTTTGATCCATGGTTTTGCTGAAAAAATCATTCATCACCATGCCGCCCATATATTCCACCTCATCACCTACGTCTACCTGTACCCTGGAAGGGAGCGTGGCAATCCACACTTCTTTATCGGCGACCTCGGCCTTTATGTACAGGTAATTGCCTGCCGCTTTCGTGAATGTCACCGTGCCCACGGTGGGAGACTGTTCTGCGACTGCCGGTCCGGCGGCCAGGAGCAACAAGGTAAAAGTTGTCTTAATCAGTTTGTTCAGCATCGATCGATGACAGGAGTATGGAATAGTTCCGATGGCGAACGTTATCGCACTTCGTGCAGAGTTGTCGACATCTCATTTGAATTCAATCCGGGCCTTCGTATAAGTGCTTTCTTTGAATTCGTGTAAAACTTAAGCCTTAGGGTTGTAATCGGCACTGTTGCGTAACATCGGCCAAGCGATGCGCACGGTTTGTTCATCAGTGCCACGGCCGCGGCATTCGTGTGGCTGCGTTGAGCAAGTTCGGTGACCCATAGGCTAATACGATCGTCACGTTGTTTAGCCTGACTGACCACAACGCGCGTCGTGGATCAAGACACTGCGTAAATAGCGATCATCCTGCTTAGTGATACCCAGGAATCGGTTGCTACCGCCCGTACCGCGATGCCTGCGTATTAATCCCACCGAGGCTGCCGCCTGGGTGGCGGCTGGAGGGTTTGAATCGCCTGGCAAAGTGCGCACAGCCCAAGCTCAGCATCGATGTGACCGGCCCCACATGAGTATGTTTCCCGCCCCATACGGCTCGAATCATACGTTCCAGTCAGATAATATGTCCCAGATACTATGCTATAATTAAATGGTAGTTTTCGTTTCGATTGCACCCAATCTCCCTGTAAGAACCAAAATTCGACTTATCGGGCGATTGTTACTTCACTTTTTTCCAAATGTTGTCTATGATTTTACTAAGGGGTGAAATGGGTCGCGGTAGAATGGAAAAAACCGATCCATTTTCAATACATTCAGTACTTTAATAAGGTGACGTTTACGTGATCTTGCATAGGAAATGCGCCGGAATCGCTTGTACGATGCGCTGTCATATTCGCGATAGCGATATACCACCGGGCGACGTGGAAAAATTGGAAGATTCGATGGTCGTTAACGCATACCGGCCAGGCGACGAGATTTTTTCCCAAGGAACCGAAGCGACAGGGCTGTTTTGTCTTCGCAGCGGATCTGCTCTGCTTTGCCACGTCGATGCTTCGCAATACAAGACCGGGTTTCGGGTCGTCGGGAGGGGAGAGTTGATGGGGCATCGCAGCCTGTTCGGGGAGGATCGTCACTCGGCAACCGCGCAGGCCCTCAACGCCTGTGATGTGTGTTACTACCCAAAGGACATATTGCTTCAAACGATCGATGCCTCCCCGAGCTTTGCGCGCCGTTTCTTCCGCACCCTGGCCCGTGACCGCGGGCCGCGCGAGGCATTGTTCTTACGCGGCCAGCATATGCCCGTTCGAATCCGCCTCTATAACCTGCTTGCGCTGATGACAAGAAATGAAAACTGCAAAATAAATGGCACTTGCGTACTTCAATTGCCGATGCCGAGGCGGGACATAGCCGCTTTGTTGGCGGCTCGTCCGGAGTCGATCACACGTGCGATCAAGGAAATCGGAGATGACGGCATCGCGACCTTTAAGGGGCGCACCGTTACCATTTCGAACCTGGATGCGCTCTATGCGAAGTCCAATCAGGAGATGTTACCAACCGAAGACGAAGACAGTCTTTCGGGCTAGACAACCATCGGATTTCTTCCACCGCAACCATCTCTCATCGCGCAACAACCGCCGATTAGTCAATTTCCGTAGCATTGCGCTATGGTTGACGCAGTTCAAGACCGAGCTTCGAAGCGCGGCCTGGCTCAAAGATGTTGCTCGACCGCCTCCTACGACTCACGGCGCCCGGAAAAAAGATCTCTTACAAGCCTTCTCTTATAACGCTTTGCAACGCCACAGTGTCCACATCGACGGCACGGAAGCCGACCTTTAGGCACTGATCGAAGTCGTCTACATAGTCGGCCGGCGGTTTCGACCGAACGCACAGCGTCGACGAAATCCGGGCTAAAGGAACTCGACGATGCGCGGTCAAGGACGTTCAGCGATGTCGACCAGGTGTTGGATTTCCTTTATCTCGTCTTTCACCACCCAGTGCGTCAGGTCGCCACTCGACACGATGCCCAATACATTCTC
>JAOTWM010000063.1 GCA_029862885.1 Gammaproteobacteria bacterium | reverse complement strand
CTAATACAAAGATCCAAACTTTCTGGAGCAGGCTTTGCAGCACCGGACTGGTAGACTTGTGCTCGCGGAATCGTGTGGCGCAGCGTTTCATGCCTGAATGGATACTAACCCGGATCTCAATTAATCCTGGACAGCAACATCTGCTTCGCACCCTGAATCATGGCCTTCATCATTGATTTGCCGACCCGTTGGTGCGACCTCAAGGCCACCAGCTTGTGTAAACGGGAATCATGGGTCTTAAAGTGCAGTTGAAACCAGTCACCCAGTTTTCGCTTGAATTCTTGTTCGTTCAGTGCCGCCCTGTCCTCAAATTCATCAGCAATATCGCGGATATCATCCAATAGCCGCTCATGATCAATTCTGTGTGCCTCATATTGGTCATAGCCGTGTTCCTTCATCATCCGCTCCTCCAATGCGAAATGAGCCGCGATATTGCCATAGATATCACCAAGGCCATCGACAACCCGTTCTCTGTCCGCCTGGTCATCAATCAGTGAATAAATTGAGTTGATTTGCTCGATGAGTTTTTGGTGTTCGTAGTCGATTCCTGGAATTCCAGTGCAATACTTATCGCTCCAATTAATTAGCGCCATCGAAACATCTCAATTTGGGTGCCAATTCGGCTGACGGGCTCCGGGCGGCGTGTTGGGAATCGACCTGCTACCTTTTCGATTCCCACAATCACATGCCTTCTTTCACGAAACATCAAGAGATTTTGTATCTAGTTGAATTAGAAGACTTTCTTCGGCAGAAATCCGGAGGCTTCAATGAAGCCCGGGGCTTCAATTATACTCTAGGTTGAGTTCGCTAAATTTGACCTAGATCAAGTAATTTCAGAGCTGGCTTAAATAGTATGCGTACGTGAGAGTGTCAACTGACCAGCTGTGGGAACTGTTCGATTCCTGACGTATGCACTTCGGAGGGAATTTGAAGTCGCTTCGCCAGTGGCCGCTCTATGTCTAATCATCCTTAAGGAGACTTCCCATGCCCCAAGACGATAACCCGCCTAAACCAGAGCCCGTGCCGTTCTTTCAGAGGATGCTAGATAACCCATTTCTGCTGTTATTCATCGGTGTTGTCGTACCCACTGTTTTCTATATTTTGTGGGGGATCATGGAGATCGCCACCATCCCTGTCGCACCATAGATCAAGGAGAATACTAATGACGTCATTTCTGCCCCCTTCGGAGCGCATCTGGTGGAAGGTTCCCGTCGGAAAACAGGAGTTAGTGTGGATCGGCATCGCACTCGTATGGTGTCTGTTCATGTTTTTTATGATGCCGTATTGGCATCTATACGGAAAACAAAATCTCTCCAATGAAGCCTACCAAACGACACCGGCAAAATTCCAAGCCAGAGTCGACGCTATGGTTGAGCAATTCAAGGTAGGAGAGGAGGCCGGCATGCCAGTCGTGCGACCACCCGCGGGCAGTGATGTCTACATGTTGGGCAGGCTGTGGCAGTGGTATCCGATACTGGAATTGCAAAAAGACCAGTCCTATCGCTTGCATCTTTCGTCGATGGACTGGCAACACGGCTTTTCCTTGCAACCGGTTAATATCAACCTGCAAATTGTTCCCGGGTACGAGATGGTGTTGACAGTAACTCCGGATCAGGCCGGAGAGTTTGCTGTTGTTTGCAATGAATTTTGCGGCATCGGTCACCACACTATGCTCGGAAAAATATCTGTGATGGAGAATTAGCATGGCACGATTCAGAGTATGTCCTGACGCGGGATTCTATTTTGACAAGTCCGCTGAAAGCCTGATGAAGGTGAATGCGGTTGCAGGTGTGGTCTCCTTGTTGGTGGCCGGCATCATGGCGGTGGGCGTTATATTGACGCGCTGGCAGGAAGTTCATCTGCTCCCGGCTGATCTGTTTTATCAGGCGCTGACCCTGCATGGTATTAATGCGTTGATCTTCTGGATTATTTTTTTCGAGATCGCGATTCTGTACTTCGCTTCTTCCACGCTGTTGCGTTGCCGGCTGGCGGCGCCTAGATGGGCTTGGTTTGGGTTTCTGCTCATGGTTATCGGAGCGGTAATGAACAACGTGGCGGTATTCCAGGGCAAGTCAAGCGTGATGATGACGTCCTATGCACCGATGCAGGCTGAGCCCCATTTCTACCTGGGCCTTATCCTCTTTGCAGTGGGAGCGTTAATCGGATGTTTTGTCTTCCTTGGTACTCTGGTCCTTGCCAAGGATGACAAAACCTATGAGGGATCTGTACCGCTTGTGACGTTTGGTGCCCTGACAGCCTGCATCATCGCCGTCTTTACCATTGCGTCAGGTGCGATTATCCTGATACCGACATACCTATGGTCAATTGGTTATATCAACCATATCGATGCGGAAATGTACCGCCTGGTTTGGTGGGGTATGGGGCATTCCTCACAACAGATCAACGTGGCGGCACACGTCTCTATTTGGTACCTGCTGGCCGGTATTTTGTTCGGTGCTCGGCCGATGTCGGAAAAAGTAAGCCGCGGTGCCTTTCTGTTGTATATCTTGTTCCTGCAACTTGCTAGCGCACACCATATCCTAGTGGATCCCGGTATTAGTTCAGAGTGGAAAGTGTTTAACACCAGTTACGCCATGTATTTGGCAGTATTGGCCAGTATGATTCACGGTTTGACCGTGCCCGGGTCAATGGAAGTGGCTCAACGTGCGAAGGGACTGACCAAGGGATTGTTTGAGTGGTTGCGTAAGGCACCGTGGAGCAACCCGGTATTTTCCGGTTTCTTTTTCTCGCTGATAATTTTTGGGTTTATTGGGGGTATTACCGGCGTTGTCATGGGAACCGAGCAGATCAACCTGATAATCCATAACACCATTTATGTGCCGGCGCATTTTCACGCGACCGTGGCAGTTGGCACAACGCTGGCGTTTATGGCATTGACCTATCTGCTGATTCCGGTGCTGTTCCGGCGTGAGCTATTCCTGCCACAGATTGCAAAACTGCAGCCCTATGTATTTTCGGCAGGCATGACATTGATGATTCTGTTCATGCTGGGCGCAGGGACCCTTGGGGTTTCTCGTCGTCATTGGGACATGGACTTCACGGGCGCCGCGCTGAGCTTCGAATACCCGGGCACGGCCTATGTAATGATGGCCATAGCCGGTATTGGCGGTGTATTGGCCATTGTCGGCGGCGCGATGTACGTAATCGTTACCGTTGGCTCGCTGGTTCTTGGTAAGAAGCTGGACGCTTCAGCCGGCCTGCTGCAGAGCTTTGGTTTGTCATTATCGCCTGGGAACTATAACGTTGAAATAGCCGAACCGTTACTAATGGCGCCGAAACTAACGGTAGAAGAGCACGGCTCGGCCGGGTTTGAGGCGCCGGGGACATTTGTGTTGGCGATGGCCCTGCTAGTTTGTTTCGTGGTTTACTACTTCATTAACTGGGACTACCTGGCATCCGTCTGGCCGCTCAGCTAAAAGGCCTAATGCTACATATACGGCACGCGGAATAAACCTATGGTTTATTCCGCATTTTTTGCCGGCCGGCGCCGAAAGCTTGTTTGGCGGTAAAACGGGGCGTTCGGTGAGGCAATGGTGGAAAAGTGGTAGATGACATGATCAGCCAGATTTCAAGTCTGTTGAAGCTACGCATCGGTGTCATCATGACGTTTACCGCGCTGGCGGCCATGATCGTCACACCAGGTCGACAGCCCGGTAGTTTCGGAATCATTGTACTGGCCTTCGCCATATTGGCATCGGCTGGTAGTGCGGGCGCGTTTAATCAATATTTCGAGGTTGACCTCGACAGACGAATGCCGCGCACTCAGAATCGGCCGTTCGTTACCGGCAGATTCAAGAAGAGTCCTTTGTGGCTACTATTCATCGCAGTGCTGCTGATTGCAGGCGTGGGTTCATCTGCGCTGGTTCTAAACGGGGTTGCCGCGTTGTACATTTTCCTCGGTGCATTTTTTTACGCGATCGTATACACCGTTTGGCTGAAGCGGAGAACCTGGCTGAATATTGTCATCGGTGGCGCCGCGGGCAGTTTCGCCGTACTCGCCGGAGCGGCCGCTGTTGATCCGGTCATGAGTCCCGTGCCCATATTGCTGGCGCTTGTGTTGTTTTTCTGGACTCCTTCACATTTCTGGAGCCTCGCAATTGCCAAACAGCAGGATTACGCGGATGCTGGTGTACCCATGTTGCCGGTAATCGTCGGAAACGAGCGTGCCGCAGTGGCGGTCATGGGTAACACGGTGATCCTTGTGGGCATATCCATCCTGCCGTTCTTCTATGGTTTAGGTTGGCTGTATCTCACCGCTTCGCTAACCGGTGGCGGCTACTTTATTTATCGTAATTATCAAATGATACTGGACCCTTCGCCGAAGATCGCCATGAAGAGCTTTCTGGCTTCCCTGTTGCAGCTAGTAGTACTGCTGTCCGGCGCCGTGCTGGACGCTCTGCTACTGGGCTAGACGGACGTTATGCCGTTTCGACCCCCGCTATGGTGCTTGCTGCTGATTTCAATCCATATAGGTAACATGTGGTCGGCTGTTTCTCCGGTACAACCAGCAAAAGCGGCCGATGCTCAAGACCAAATATTCGATTACGACACTGCACTCAGAGTTAGCCAAGGGGCGATCGATAATCAGGTTGCAAACCACCTGTTCACCAATACGGATGGTAAACGCGTAACATTGAACGACCTGCGCGGCAAGCCGCTTGTATTGAGTATGGTCTACACAAGCTGCCACCAGATATGTCCGATGACAACCCGTTATCTAGCGAAAGTTGTGGACAAGGCGCGTAATGCCCTGGGCGAGGACAGCTTCTCGGTAGCGATTGTTGGCTTTGATACAAATTTTGATACGCCCGAAGCGATGCAATATTTCGCTAACAAGCAGGGTATCAGTGACAAGGGGTGGCATCTGCTGAGTATCGCCGGAGAGAATGTCGACGCTTTGTTGAAAGATATTGGGTTTGTTTATTATCCTTCCTCGAGTGGTTTCGACCACATCATCCAGGCAACGGTTATCGATGCTGGCGGTAAGGTATATAGGCAGGTCTATGGGCAGGCGTTTGATACGCCGTTGCTCGTCGACCCGCTCATCGAACTGACGTTGGGGCGCCGACAGCCCTCTGAGTCGTTACTCGCCGGTCTGGGCAGCAAGATCAGATTATTCTGCACTACCTATGATCCGGTTCGAGATGGTTACTATTTTGACTATTCGCTGTTTCTGAGCATACTGATCGGTGCTTCCATTATTGTTGTAACAGGATTTTTTATTGTACGAGAAGTACGTAATAAACAAGGTGGATCAGGCGCACAGGGCGACGAGAGTGGCTCGATTAAGACTTGACTCGTTAATGATAATCAGTTTCGCCAATTGGAATCCTGATTCCTTGCCAATTCTCAAGTAGTCACCCAGGTGCTCGTTAATCCCATAAAGCGGGGTTACCTGACCCTGGAGTCTTGGTTTAACATTTCCTTTGGAACCGAGTGGAATCCGCTATATCACCTTGGGACACTGTCCTTTTTCCTATTCTGGGTAATATTGGTAAGTGGAATCTATCTTTTCATACCCTTTCACGGCAGCCTCGAAGGCGCTTATCAATCAGTCGAATACATTACCCACGATCAGTGGTACGCCGCCGGCGTGATGCGCAGTCTGCATCGCTATGCCTCGGACGCGGTAGTTATTACGATCTTACTGCATATGTTCAAGGAGTTTGCGTCCGGTCGCTATCTCGGATTCCGATGGTTTTCCTGGGTGACGGGCGTACCGACCCTTTGGGTGATCGTCACCCTTGGCATAACTGGCTACTGGCTGGTGTGGGATGAGTTGGCCCAGTACGTTGCGATCGGTTCCGCCCGGTTAATGGATGCTTTTCGCATTTTTTCCGGCGCTATGACGCGGAATTTTGTTGCCGGCGAAATGACAGACCGATTTTTCATCCTGATTGAATTTTTGCATCTATTGGGTCAGCCGTTACTATTGCTATTTATGCTGTGGATACACGTAAAGCGCCTGTCCAACGTTGAAATCAACCCACCGCGTGGCCTTGCTATCGGTACGTTCATTGCATTGCTCGCTCTATCGCTCATAGAACCGGCTGTCAGCCACGCCCCCGCTGATTTGAGCTTAATGCCGCAAGTACTGAACATTGACTGGTTTTACCTCAATGTCTACCCGTTACTCGATCATTGGACTGAAGGGCAAACATGGATTCTGACAACCGGCGTCACCTTCGTGTTAATGCTGCTGCCGTGGTTATTACCGAGAAAAGAAGGTTCAAAAGCAGTGGTTGACCTGGATAACTGCAATGGTTGCGGATTGTGTTTTGACGATTGTCCGTTCGATGCAATTTCGATACAGGCCAGAACGGACGGCGCGCGGTTTGAGAACGAAGTTATCGTGAATCCGGCGTTGTGCGGCGCGTGTGGAATTTGTGCCGGATCCTGCCCGGCATCCAATCCCTTCAGATCGTCCAGAGGCGAGCTGAAATCCGGAATTGAAATGCCACAATTGACGGTCCAACAGATGCGCAAGCTTACCAATGAGGCGATCGCCGGGTTGGATGGTGTAACAAAGATCCTCATTTTTGGGTGTGAACATGGTCTGGACGTGAGCCGATTGGACCGCAGTGATACAAAAAGCATTCGCCTCATATGCAGTGGTATGTTGCCGCCGACACTGGTTGAATATGCATTGAAGAAAGGAGCCGATGGCGTCATGGTAACCGGTTGCCGCCACAATGACTGCTACTTCCGATTTGGTAACGACTGGACGAAGAAACGTTTTGACGGTGAGCGTAAGCCAAGCTTGCGGGGCCGGGCGGACCACAGGCGTATTCGACTACACGGTGGCGCCGAAACGGACAAAACCGAGATTGAAAATGCCCTACGTGCCTTTCGTCTGGAGTTGGCAAATATCGTCCCGCCCGCAGAGATTCCGGCAGACAAGATGGTGGCTAATGCCCAGGATTAGCAACAAACCGCTGCGCTATTTGCTGCAGGCTATTAATTACACGGTGTTTATAACATTGATCTGGTATTTCGCAACGGCACCGTCAATCCGGATTCTTGACGATAACGAGGCCGTGGTTACCATTGCCTTTGCCCACGCCGGCGAACTTCGCGAGCCGTGCCGGAAACTCAGCAGCGAAGAGTTGGCAGAACTGGCGCCGAATATGCGCAGTGCTGAGAAGTGTCCACGCGAAAGATCGTCCGTCACCATCGAGGCTATGCTGGACGGCCAGGTCGTTTACAGCGAATCGCTTCAGCCGCCGGGATTATTTAACGATGGTGGAGTCGATGTATATTTCAGTCGCAAAGTGCCTGCCGGCAAACACCGCTTCGAAGTAAAAATGGACGACAGTGTAAGAAAAGAAGGATTTGAACATACATTCAGCCAGGACATCGATATCAAGCCGGCCCGTATCATGTTGGTCAGCTTCGATTCAGATCAGGGGTTTATGATCAAATAGTGTCCGATATTAATCGCGGAACGCTGTCGTCACTTCTGGCATAGCTATCGGGTTGCCAGATATTCAATTACTCGGAATGAAGTAACGGCCAGCACGAGGATAATCGCAAAAAACACCAGCGATCTGTGCTCGAGACGCCTGCCCCGGGAGATTTCGATCCGGTTGAGGATCCAATCGGCGGCAAAATACAGCCCGATTCCCGCAACGGTATAATAGATAAATACCATCAATATTTTCCCGGTGTGTAGATATGAAATCCGAGAATGTAGATCAGCACGCCGGATATCGACACATAGAACCACAAAGGTAACGTCCAGCGCGCAATGCGTGGATGCTTGCTGAAGTTGGCCTTGATGGCGTAGACAACGGTTACGAGCACCATCGGTACGATAATGGCGGCAAGGATGACATGGGAAGCGAGCATGGTGAAATATACTGGTCTGATTATTCCCTTGCCCGCAAATGGCATATATCCAACCTCAGCATGATAGGTCAGGTATGAAACCATGAAGGCGCTCGAGGTAATCAAAGCCGCAATCATGCAATAGCGATGTGCATCACGGTTTTTGGTGCGAATGAAATAGTAGCCTGATCCCAATAACAGCGCCGCGAAGGCATTAAGCAATGCCGAAATATGCGGAAGATAAGGGATTGTCTGGTCCAGGGTCACGGCGGCAGCGGTCTGTTGTGACTTGTGAAGTCTACGAGGTGTTACGGATACTAATATATTAGGTAGAGTAATTTCAGCATACCAATGGAGAGGCGGATTCTATTGATTGCCGTTTCCAAGGAGTCGCTTGCAGAAGTTCCTGGTTTGTCTCGATACCAATTTCATCATTGTTGCGGTAACAGCCCGGATTCTCGGCCCAGAAATTGGCGGTGAGTTGCCAGGCACATGTACGCGGATTGTCTCCATAAATACGGTGGGATTGACAGCTGGCGCAGCGGTTTTCCACGGGGTGCGACTCTAATTTCAGGTCGGCCATGAGTCGATCCAAAGTATGCAGCCAGATTTTGGAAAAACGACACTGTTTAGCATTGACTATGATGTAATCCCACCACACGGTATCTGGATCTATGTTACCGAATTTGTCGACGTTCGATACGTTCACGCTGGATGAATTACCACCCCATAGTGTCAGCCTGGATCCGATATACCCTACATGCTTAAGTATATATCTTATCGCCCATAACAGTAGATAGACGCCGTCGGCATCGTTGTTCCCGGTGACAAACTTGCGCCTGCGGCCGTCCTGGACATCCTGCCAACAGGAGCTGAACAGCAATTCCATGGCTTCTCGCGTCATTTGGTACTGCAAATCGGTGCGCCGATTTTTTCTGCCTCGACCGACATAGTTCAGGTGTGACAGGTAGAACTTGTTAACATGTTCATCATGCATCAGTCGCGGCAACCCCGGCAAGTCCTGCCTGTTGCCCTGCGTCAGCGTGAAGCGCAGAGCGACATTGATGCCCGCACCACGACACATACGGATACCACGCGGTGCTTCATCAAACGAACCCTGCCTGCGTCTGAACTTGTCATGGGTATCACGCATGCTATCGATGCTGATGCCGACACAAAGACCAACGTCTCTGGCGTGACGCGATATTGCAAATTTATCAGGGTGCATTAGGGGCTCACCAGCTGCCAGGATTAAATCCGGTACATCAATGTTTTTCCGATCATCCATCACAATGAACACTTCCTCGGGGGTATAGAAAATAAAAGCCCTTTTTCTCGGAAGCACAAGGTTAGTGAGCAACCATCGCCAAGGTTTTTCGCCCGGGTCGCCACGAAATGCTACCTGACTGTGGCGCGCTCGCTTGAATATTTCCCTGCTGAAAGACCCATTTCCAACCCATCCCTGCCTTGGGGTCAACCGATACCTTGCTGCTTCCCTGTGTGTAGCAGTACATTGAATGGAAGGTCTGGGTTGTCGATTCAATCGGCCGCGTCAAAACAAGCGTTAATTGATTCTGCCGGTGTTTCATAGATTAATGTCTTGCGAGAGGTAAGTATTCGGGCGTTCAAATTTCCTGGCTACTGATAAATCTGTCATCAAGTTGTGGAATTACTTCGGTTCAATAACACTAAATTCCGAGAGCTTTCACAATCAAGGAAAGCATGTTTTCCGCCAGGGGAAGCTTTAAAGCGGCTTGCTGTCCTTCATCGGACATTTTCTTCCAGGTTTTTTGAATTATGTCGATCAACTTTAATTCTTCGTGCTTCTTTGCGAAGCCTTCTAGGTAATATTGTAGAAAAGTCAGGCACACGACGTCTTCTAAACACTGTGATTCAGCATCGAGTTTCATGTGACGTTTTTGGACGAGGAATTTAACGCGGTCTATATCTTCTTGTTCTGCATGAGCTTCGAGCATGCATTCGCCAGCTCGTTTTGCATGAAATAATCTTAACTCTGCTCGCCATTTGTTATAGCCATTTCTTCCTGCCGGATAATCAGATCTTGGAGATTTCCAACGCTCTATATGTTGGGCGCGACAGGCAAGTTGCAGATGCACAGAAGCCTTGGGGTTAAATGCCGTTAGGCTTGAACTCATACGTTGTGAGTACAGAAGTTCTTTCGGGGCGTCACTACCAGCGCGATCTTTTTCTAAATTGGGGTCTTGTCTATTTGCTTCGTCGATGAGTTTCATCGACTGTGTGAAAATTTCGAGATTCATGATCTAGCCGCCATTATAATGAATATGCTTAATCAAATGGTTAGCCCGCATATTGCACGAAGGCGGACGATGTATCAGGAATCTTGCCCATATATCAATCAATTACTCCGTGTTCTGGAACCCGGGCCCGGTGTACAGTTTGTCCTGTTCGAAGTCAGGAAAGAACGGCCGTCGTATTCGTTACGATCCTCCTTGATCCATAGCTACGGTATGCATCGGCGGACGATCGCACCGACTACTTAGCCCGATTTCCCCTGAACTTTGAACCCTTCATGCAATATGCGGGTTAGGATCTTAGCGGTTTAGCCTGGCCGCTTAGGCGCTAATTCGCAAGTCACAACTGCCTACTTAACGTGTCGCCCCTGTCTTCCCGGCAACATAAGGTTTTGTAGGCCAGCATCGTCAGCAAGAATAGAAGCAGTGCCGCACCGCCGTTGTGCGCCACTGCAAGCAGCAAGGGCAAATGGAGGGAAATAAGAGAAACGCCGGTAATGAATTGCAGTGCAATAATGATCAGCAGCCAATACGCTGTTTTTTTTAGACCCTCAGTTTTGAGCGCTCGCAGGGCCACCCAAGCAACAAGCCCAACCACAACAAGGGCGACGAGACGGTGTGTCCAGTGGATCGCGACCAGGGCTTCATAGGAGATCAACTCGCCACTAGCGGTCATATGTAAGTCGCGCCATAGGGTGAAACCGTTGGTAAAATCCATCGCCGGGAACGCAGAGCCGAGACACAACGGCAGATCCGGACACGCCAAAGCGGCGTAGTTACTGCTGACCCAACCGCCGAGCGCAATTTGAACCATAAGCAGGATAAAAGCCAGGGCCGCGGGAATGCGTAGCGCGGCAGCCGGCGGCGCGACGTGCGGATGTTCGGTTTGACGGGCGCCGAGCCATGCCAATAGCGCCAACAATGTCATGCCTAATATAAGATGGGTAGTGACGATGAAAGGGTGTAATAGCATCGTGACCGTCCATGCGCCAAACGCGCCTTGCAGGCAAACAAATAAAAACAGCACGGTTGGAAACATCGGCGCGAATTTCCGATCTCTTCTCTCTGACTTGATCCATCTGTGCCAGGCAATAACCATTAATGCAATGATTAAGACACCGATTCCCATCGCCAGGTAGCGATGAATCATTTCAATCCATGCCTTCATGACGGTCACAGGTCCACCCGGATCTGCGAGCTCGGCGGCAGTAATATCATCATGTGCCTCTACCGGACTGGACTGGCCGTAACAACCGGGCCAATCCGGGCAGCCAAGACCGGAATCGGTGAGCCGTGTAAATGCGCCGAACATGATTAAATCAAGCGTCAGAAAGAGCGTGATCCATATCAGCTTGCGGTATTTGTCGGGATCATCCGACACCCACGCCATAGACAGGGGCAACAACGCTACAAGTAGGCCATAAGATGCAAGCTTGATTAACATAAGGGGCATCCTGTATCTGGATCTGAACGTAACGGAAGTAAAAAAATAACTCTGATAGTATAGGGAGCATATCCCATTCATTTCGTGCTGAATACGGACGTTGGAGAAGGCGACCTTCCTGCCAAAGCGATGGAATCACTAAATCGAGCTTTGGAGCTGGACCGCCGGGATGCAACAGTGCTTGGTTATGCCGGATGCGCGCTCTGCGACCTACGTCACCACCAGCGCGGCGTCAATCTGCTTGAACAGACGGTGCAGCTCGATCCTTCCAATGCCCAGGCGCAGGCCGCGCTCGTTGCCGGATTGCTCTCCAGCGGGGTGGCAGAAAAGGGCATCAAGCATCTTCGTCAATTCGTTTAAGCGGACGTCGAAGAAGATGACATTGAACTTCGATACAACGGATGATGCGGTGCATGGCAAACAGAACGGTCGATTCTTTCATGGGCACTACGACCATTACTGTTTTCTGCCCCGTATGTAGTCTGTAAGGATCAACTGTCGGTCAGTTATCTGCATCCGAGCGAGATCGATGGAGCCAAGCATGCGTGGGCGATTCTTTCCCTGCTCGTCAATCGGCTACGAAAAGTCTGGTGCAAGGCCAAGATTATCTTTCGGGGAGACCCTGAGTCTGGATTGAAGCGAATAGCATATCCACCCTCGGTGCCGGGCATCGACTTCAGCTTCGAGGAGTCATCGGTGACTGGATCGCGTTAGTGGCTGGTGCCGGCGGAGCGGGTGATCTTGTTGTAAACGTTGTACTTGCCCGACGGTTTCTTCATGGGGATGCGCTTGACCTCCGCCAGAGTTTCGGCGTCGTACACCACGACCGCACCGTCCATATCCCATACGCTCAATAGCGCGAAGCGGCCGTCCCGCGTGAATTCGACATGCGCGGCGGTCTTACCGGGGGCAGGACGCAATGAGCGCACCAGTTCCAGCGTGTCCTTATCGATCACATGCACCGCGTCACGATCAGGCCCGAAGAATACATCTACCCAGGCATAGCGCGTGTTCTCATGGGTGCGCATGAAGAATCCCGGGCCTAAGGTTTCGATTTGTCGGATGGTTTGCCACGAATTCATGTCGATCACGCTGATCAACCCCTTCTTTAAGTTTGGCGTAGCCAGTACTGGTCGTCCCTGATAGGTCCAGGTGACTCCGGAGCCAAGATGTGGCAACCCGGGCAGATCAACGTCTGCGATCTTGCGCCCGACGATTAGATTCACCACCTGGCCTTGCTTGGCATTGCGCGCCGCGCCGACAACGTGCTCATAGGCCTGATCAAAGAAAAAATCGTCCAGATAGTCATCGAGCCGGATTCGGCGGATGGGAAACGATTCCGACACCTTAGGTGGGCCTTCGTAACGATAGTCGTGGACTATGCCGTAGAACTGCGGGTTGTCGTGGTACGGAATCTCCCACACCTCGGTGAGGTCCTTCAGTGCCGCAATAAAACTTTGGCGGGGCGGCGCATCATAGACCGCACTCACGCGCGAGCTCGTACCGTGTTCATCGACCACCGGAATGACCTTCTTAGGCGTCAGATCGTGCGCATTAAGGATGACCAGTGTGTGCGGCAGGTAGTTGGCCACGATGACGAAGCGACCATCGCTTGATACCGCGAGGTTGCGTGTATTGATACCCGCTCGAATTTCTGCGACCCGGTTTAGGCCAAAGAGATCGAATTTTGTGATCCAACCATCCCGCGAAGCGAAATAGACGAATCGGCCAGTGGGCGAGAATTTCGGGCCGCCATGTAAGGCGTAGCGCGATTTAAACCGGTAAATGGGTTCGAATCTGTCACCGTCGAGAACAGTGACGTGGTGGTCGCCGGCCTCGACTACCACAAACAAATTCAGGGGATCCGCATCATAGATCGGTGCGTTCACCTGCTGGGGCGCGGCTTTGTACACGATCTGGCTACCGCTGATTTCCTTCAGCCCCCAGCCGGGCATCTCCGGCAACGGCGTATAGATATGCTCGACTAGCGCATCTATCTCGTCGTCGCCCAGGACGTGCCCCAACCCCGGCATCTGTGTTGCGGGGAGGCCTTGCGCGATCGCGCGTCGCGCTTGGTCTTTTTTGATCCGTGTGAGGTTTTGCGGTATCAGCGCCGGGCCCATTCCACCCAAACGATCCGCGCCGTGACACTTGGCACAATACCGTGCATACGAATCATTGACCGACGTCGCGGATTGTGCACCGGTCGTTTCGAACAAAGCCGGAACAAGCATCAAGGCGAGTAAAAACATGATCTTGCGCGCATCGACGCGGTACTCGCAATGGTCAACGGTGGTGGACGCGCAGGGTTGACGAGCCGGCGTCACGTCCATGCTAGATGTGCGGTTGATCGCTCTGTGACGTACTGAACGGTGGCCTCGCGCTTCGGATGCCGATTTCTGCATCGGACAAGTAACACGCCGGATCTTCCGCCCAAGGATCTCCGGTCAGCTGTAAAGCGCGCACCCGGGTGTTTCCGCCGCAGATGTCAAAGTATCGGCATTGGCCACACCGGCCGGCAACGCTTCGCGGCCGCGCCTTCAAACCCGCCATGATCGGATCGGACGTGTCCATCCAAATATCTGAGAATAATCGGTCGCGTACGTTTCCGAGACTGTAATGCCACCAAAAGGTATCGGGGTGGACGTTACCGAGATTGTCGATGTTGGCCACATTGACTCCCGATGAGTTTCCGCCCCACTGCGCGAGTTTGCCGCGAATGTGGTCGAGCTTCTCGGGGAAATAGCGATTCACCCAGTGCAACAGGTATACGCCGTCTGCGTCGTTGTTGCCGGTCACAAACTCCCGATTTTCACCGTTAGACACGCTCTTCCAGCACGTCTCAAATAGCAAATCCATGGCCCAGCGCGTGGTACTATGCGCCACATCGCATTTCTTATTTTTGTTACCCCGGCCGGCATAGTTTAAGTGAGACAGGTAAAACTTCTCCAGGTGTTTTTCGTCAAGTAATTGCAGCAGCTGCGGTAGCTCCTTGGCATTATCCTGGGTCATGGTAAAGCGCAGGCCCACTTTGATTCCCCGATTGCCGCACAAACGAACGCCGCGCATCGACGCATCATATGCCCCTTGCTTGCGCCGAAAACGATCGTGGGTGTCTCGCACGCCGTCAATGCTTATACCTACGTAGTCATAGCCGACATCGGCGATGGCATCGATGTTCCCCGTGTCGATCAGGGTGCCGTTGGTGGACAGACCGACATAAAAACCCATCGATTTCGCGCGCCTCGAGATCGCAAAGAGATCGGGCCGAAGCAGTGGCTCGCCCCCCGAGAGGATCAATACGGGCACGCCGAACAACTTGAGGTCATCCATGACCGAGAACACTTCCTGGGTCGACAATTCTCCTGGGAAGTCCTTCGGCGCAGAGATCGAGTAGCAGTGCTTGCAGGTCAAGTTACAGCGGCGAATCAAATTCCAGATGACCACCGGCCCGGGCGGCTGACGCGTGCTACCGAGCGGCGTCGGATCGATCAACTCGCGCATGTATTGCGACACCCTAAACATATTAGTACCTACTACTTGACGTTTGTGGTTGACCGAGGCGCAACCCGGTTTTCTTCAAAATCCGTTTGCTAAACAGAACGTCGTGATCCGTACAATCGTTCCCTAGCATGTTTGCGATCACCGCTGCTTTCTCCCGGACCACCGTACGGTTCTCGCCGTGTACCATGGCGAACAGATTGTATGGCCACACTGGCCGATGGCGCGGCCGATGATAACAGTGGCTCACAAAGTCGAGGGCTCCAATTCTCTCACCGTAACGGGCCACGCAACGATCCGGTACGTCCCAAACCGTCATGCCGTTGGCCACGTAACCGAGCCGATAGTGGTTTGGCACTACCCCGATACGTCGAATCTGTCCGGACGCCAACATCGCCTTGAGCCGTGCTCCCACCAATTCCGGCGACGCGCCGATCATGTGCGCAACTCGGTGGAAGGGCCGCGGATCCAGCGGCAGCCCAGCCTGGGTGGCTAGCACAATGCGTCTATCCAGTTCGCTTAAACTTGTGGCAGAAGACGAGGTGGTCGCCGGCATGACTAACGTCTCTTTGGCTCTATTGCCGTTCCTATTTACAGGCTTGGCCGGCAAAATATGCCGCGATGTTCGCAATGTCCTCATCGGAGAGTGCGGCGACCATCGGTTGCATCATTGGATTCTTACGATCCCCGGACTTATATGCTTTTATCGCGGCTACCAAGTACTGCTCTTGTTGTCCCGCAAGATTAGGATAGATGGGCTGGGCGGAGATGCCGGTTTGCCCATGACAGGCTACACAGGTAATCGACTTCGCTTTGCCTGCCTCTGGATCTGCAGCATGTACGGCTCCCGCTGTACTCATCATTACAATCGCGATAGAAATGGCTAGATTTCGCATGACAACAACCTCCAGTTAAGATTTCCAGTTAACATTGCAGTAAAACATTTGAGTGATGACTTCTTACACCGCAAGATGAAGACCCACGTAGAACTCCTCGATTTTCGGCATATTGTAAATTTTGCAACCAGTCTGCGCTTCTATCGCTGCAATCACCGACGCAATCTCAGAAGCGTCTTCGGTCGCCAGCACAAACCACATGTTTAGTTCGTGCTCACGCTCATAGTTGTGGGCCACCGCAGCGTGTTGATTGACCGCCTGCGCGACCTCTTCGAACCTGTCATCCGGTACCGCCATCGCACATAGCGTCAACCCGCCTCCCATTCGTTCCGCGTGATACATTGGGCCAAAGCGTGACAATATCCCGAGATCGAGCAGGCGTCGGATGTTTGATATTAACATTTGCTCGTCAATGTCGAACCGCCGTGCCACTAAAGCGAAGGGATCGTCACAAATCGGGAAGCCTCCCTGGAGTTCGTTGATGATTCGCTTGTCGAGCTCATCCAGCATGGGTTTAGACTCTCCGGACGGCGGCCTTATGGCCATGACCGGCATCCACATATCTAGCGCCGCGCTGTTTGAATTGTCGGCGACTAAACAGCACCTCGCGCGGGATGTCCTGCAGCCCTTCGTTTGCAGTGATCGTTTCGAGGCGTGCGAGCACCCGGCTCTTGCTGCGTCCGTGAATCATACAAAAGAGGTTATATGGCCAGGCTGGAGGGCGCCGCGGGCGTCGATAACACAAGGTTATCTCGGCATACCCGCACAATCCGCGCGCCACCTCATTC
>JAOTWM010000500.1 GCA_029862885.1 Gammaproteobacteria bacterium | reverse complement strand
TTGTCGCCGCCGGTTTACTCATGTTCACTGTCACCCTGCTTTACCACACCGTATTGGGAATGCAGGTGGTCGTCGAAGATTATGTTCATCACGAACTTGTAAAATTAGGCATATTGGTGGCCTTCAAGTTAGCAGCAATTGTTCTGGGGATTATGGCGGTTCTGTCAATTCTGCGAATCGCCCTTTAGCGGTTATAAGCGAAAAATGGCGAGCGGCGCATATAAATTTTCCGATCACAGTTACGACGTAGTCGTAGTGGGAGCGGGCGGCGCGGGATTGCGCGCGACATTGGGAACGGCGGAAGCGGGCTTGAGCACCGCCTGCATCAGTAAAGTATTTCCGACCCGCAGCCACACAGTGGCCGCACAAGGCGGCATGAGTGCGGCGTTGGGCAATATGGGGGAAGACGACTGGCGCTGGCATATGTACGACACCGTAAAGGGCTCGGACTGGCTCGGCGATCAGGATTCCATCGAATATATGTGCCGCGAAGCGCCGTCGGCGGTTGTGGAATTGGAGCATTACGGCGTGCCGTTCTCCCGCACCACGGACGGGCGAATCTACCAACGGGCTTTTGGCGGCATGACTACGCATTATGGCGAAGGCCAAGCGATGCGCACCTGCGCTGCAGCCGATCGTACCGGGCATGCCATTTTGCATACCTTGTACCAACAGTCCTTGCGGCATCAGGCAGAGTTCTATATCGAGTATTTCGTATTAGATTTGATTATGGAGGATGGCGAATGCCGCGGCGTGCTGGCATGGTGTCTAGAGGACGGTAGTCTGCATCGGTTTCGTGCCAAGCTCGTCATTCTTGCAACCGGCGGCTACGGCCGTGCCTTTTTTTCCTGTACCTCGGCACACACTTGCACCGGTGATGGCAATGGCATGGTGTTGCGTGCCGGATTGCCATTGCAGGATATGGAGTTTGTACAGTTTCATCCGACCGGTATTTACGGCTCCGGGTGCTTGATTACAGAAGGCGCCCGTGGCGAAGGGGGTTATCTCACCAATGCTGATGGAGAGCGGTTTATGGAGCGCTACGCGCCGAACGCCAAGGATCTCGCATCAAGGGACGTCGTAAGCCGCGCGATGACTATGGAAATTCGTGCCGGGCGAGGCGTGGGTGTTGAAGCCGATCATATTCATTTACACCTCGAACATCTCGGCCCGGACATCTTACAAGAACGACTTCCCGGAATATCGGAGACGGCAAAAATTTTTGCGGGCATCGACGTGACTCGGGAGCCAATTCCGGTATTGCCCACCGTGCATTACAACATGGGTGGGATCGCAAGCAATTTCCATGGCGAAGTTGTAACCCTAAAAGGGGATGATCCAGATTACGTTGTGCCTGGGTTAATGGCGATTGGGGAGGCGGCCTGTGTGTCGGTTCACGGTGCTAATCGACTCGGCTCGAATTCGCTTCTCGATATCGTAGTGTTCGGTCGCGCCGCCGCGCATCGAGCTGCTGAAATAATTCGCCCCGATTCGCGGCATGCTTCGCTGCGTAAGGATTCGTGTCAGGCGTCACTCGACCGATTTGATAAATTGCGCCATGCTAAGGGCACTCTGTCCACTTCGCAGATTCGCTTGAATATGCAACGTACGATGCAGAGCTATTGCGCCGTATTTCGCACCGGTGAAGTGATGCAGGAAGGCATCGAGCGGTTGCGTGAGGTATGGGACTCGATGGCAGAGCTCAAGGTTATGGATCGATCGATGGTTTGGAATTCGGATTTGGTGGAAACATTGGAATTGGATAACTTGCTACGCCAGGCCTTAGTCACGATATATGGGGCCGCGAATCGAAAAGAAAGCCGCGGTGGCCATGCCCGCGAAGACTTCCCGGATCGCGATGACAAGGATTGGTTGAAGCACTCGCTGACTTGGTGTGACGATACTGGAATACCCGAGATCAATTATCGACCCGTTCACCTCAATACCCTTACCGATGAAGTCAGTACGATAGCGCCAAAGGCGCGCGTTTATTGAGCCGATTGATGCAGCGGGCATATCCTTATGGCTGAATTTAGATTACCGGCAAACTCCGTGGTGCGCAAAGGTAAGACCTATCGCGGTTCCGGCGCGAATGCAAACGCAAAATCGTTTCTGATATACCGTTACGACCCCGATGGCAACGATAATCCACAAACTGACCGCTATGATATTGAACTTGCACAATGCGGGCCGATGGTGCTCGATGCATTAGTAAAAATCAAAAATGAAATTGATTCGACGCTGACATTCCGTCGTTCGTGCCGGGAGGGAATATGCGGATCCTGTGCGATGAATATCGACGGTACCAACACTCTAGCCTGTATAAAGCCCATCGCTGAAATCGATGGTGTAGTGAATATCTATCCATTGCCACATCTGCCCGTAATAAAGGATTTGGTTCCCGATCTGACCGGGTTTTACGCGCAGTATGCCACCATTAAACCGTGGATGCGGACCGAGTCGCCCGCGCCTCCGGATAGAGAACGTTTGCAATCCGAGGAAGAGCGAGCGCAGCTCGATGGGCTATACGAATGTATATTGTGCGCGTGCTGCTCGACGAGTTGCCCCAGTTATTGGTGGAACGGTGATCGCTATCTGGGTCCGGCAGTACTGTTACAGGCCTATCGTTGGATTGCCGATAGCCGCGATGAGGCCACGGGGGAACGACTTGACGATCTTGAAGATCCGTTTCGCTTGTATCGCTGCCACACTATTATGAACTGCACCAAAACATGCCCCAAACATTTAAACCCAGCCAAGGCCATCGCCGAAATAAAAAAAGCGATGATTTCTCGGCGTTGAGTTCGGACGATAATGTCGCCAATGCGAGGGCGATGCGAATTCGCTGGCGTTGTCGCCGCGGCATACGGGAGCTGGATATTATCCTTACTCGATTTCTCGATTCTGAGTATAATGGTCTCACTGCCGAGCAGCAGGATGCGATGGAATCATTGCTTAGTCAACCCGATCCACAACTAATCGATTGGCTGATGCGCAAGGAGGCGCCCAGCGATGAAAGCATATATAAATTGGTCGAGCGTATTCGAGCGACCGCTGGCAATCGCGCTTAATCCATCTGTTTATATCGTCGTGTTTAGTGCCGTATGTCACGGCATTATTGGTGGGGCTGTTATTTTATTTCCGATATCCGCGGCGCTGAAATTTCTGTTCAGTACAATTTTATTGGTCGGCTTGTTTGGCAGTTGCCTCCGGTGGTGCGATTCTCCTCGGCATGTCATTCTAAAAACCAATGGCCGCGTTCTCGCATATCGAAGCGATACGATGACTTCCCAGTGGACTACATTGGAATCGGTGTGGGTTCATCCGCTTCTTGTAATCGTTCGGCTTCGTCGCGATGATCGTAGCGTTCGTTATTTGTTGGTGGCTCGTGATGCCACATGTCGCGATTCGTTTCGACAATTGCGAGCCTGGTTGCAGCGCGATTTCGTTCGCTAGGGTGAAAATCAGATAGCGCGACTCGTGGGATGCGGCACGAGCACGGTGTCAGTCTGAGCAAAATTTGGATCGGCATTAGGATAATCGCGGGTAAAATGTAAGCCGCGGCTCTCTTTGCGAGCCAGCGCGCAACGCACAATTAAGTCCGCCACTACGACTAAATTGCGTAACTCGATAAGATCGTTGCTGATGCGGAAGTTTCCATAATACTCGTGGATTTCATCGGCGAGTAATTTGATTCGGTGTTGCGCCCGTTCCAGGCGCTTATTAGTCCGCACAATGCCGACATAATCCCACATCGAGCGGCGCAATTCGTCCCAGTTGTGAGAAACCACAATTTGTTCATCGGGATCGCTGACGCGGCTCTCATCCCATTGGGGAAGATCGGTTTGCGACGTCGGTGCCGATGTTTCTGAGTCGATTATGTCCTGCACCGCGGTGTCCG
>JAOTWM010000499.1 GCA_029862885.1 Gammaproteobacteria bacterium | reverse complement strand
CGTGCTGGACGCCAGGTAGCAAATACCACTAGCGCTAGCGAAATCCAACCGCGCCCGGCGGTCATTGCCTCGACCCACAACGGAGTGTAGACCAATGCAAGATATGCGCCGCCAAGACCGGCCATCGCGCCGCCAAACAATACTGCCATATAACGAATGCGGATCACTGGATAGCCTATCGCGTGGGCGGACTGTGGCGATTCTCCGACCGCCCGCAATAGCAAGCCCGATTTGGTGCGATACAAGAACCATGTCACCGCCGCAAAAACGACAAATGAAAAATACAGTAGCGGGTCGAGCGAAAACAGTAGCGGCCCAACGATAGGAATTTGGCTCAAGACCGGAATTACGACTGCCTGAAGACCGGTCAAGGATTCGCTTGTGTAGTCAAGACCGATATAGGCGCTGAGTCCCACGCCGAAAATAGTCAGTGCGAGGCCAGCAGCCACTTGATTAGCCTGAAAGGTCAGGGTTAACACCCCGAATAATGCCGCCATCGCCGCGCCCGCTGCTATTGCCGCGCCAACACCAAACCACAGATTGCCACTATCCGCCGCCACGGCGAATCCACACACCGCCCCCACCAACATCATGCCTTCCACACCCAGATTCAAAACACCGGATTTTTCGGCAACCAACTCACCCAATGCGGCGTAGACCAATGGCGTTCCCGCGCCAAGCGTGGCTAGTAGAATTCCAATGATGGTTTCCGTCACGATGCCGACCCTTTGGCCGATAAAACGGAAACCACTTGCGTCATGCGCAAACGGAAGTTGATAAACAAATCAGCAGCCAGCAAATAAAACAGCAATACGCCTTGAAACACGCCGGTGATGGCCGATGGCAAACCTAGATCCATCTGCGCCGTTTCTCCTCCCAAATACAACAGCGACATCAGCAAGCTGGCCAACATGATTCCAACCGGGTGCAAACGACCGACGAACGCGACGATGATGGCCGCGTATCCGTATCCCGGAGATACCGAAGGCAACAACTGTCCGATCGGACCCGCCACCTCGCATAGCCCGGCCACTCCCGCCGCGCCGCCACCTACTAGTAAACCGGTCCATACCATGCGATTGCGCTTAAAACCGGCATATCGTGCCGCGAATTCGGCCATGCCGGCAACCTGCATCTGATAACCGACGAAACTCTTGCGCACGAAAACCCAGCCCAGAATCACCGCACCTAGCGCAAGCAAAATACCAATATGCAGACGTGTCTCGGCAAGAATAATCGGCAATGTGCCAGCATCGGAAAAGATCCTCGACTCCGGAAAATTGAACCCGTCCGGATCACGCCACGGGCCGTGCACGAGATAACTTAGTATTAACACCGCCACATAATTCAACATAAGGCTTACAAGAATTTCATTGGTGCTGAACCGAGTGCGTAGAAACGCAGGAATCGACGCCCACAACATGCCGCCGATTGCGCCAAAAACAATCATCGCCGGTAGCAACCAACTGCTTTCAGATTCATAAAAGTACAAACCAAGCCCGCCGCCGCATATCGCGCCCACGGTGAGTTGCCCCTCGGCGCCAATATTCCAAATGTTAGAACGAAAACCAATCGCCAAGCCCACCGCGATCAACATCAATGGTGCCGCCTTAACCCCTAATTCACCCAATCCGTAGAGATCGTCGATGGGCGCGATAAAAAACGCATGGAACGCCGACACTGGATTCAAACCAATTAAAATCGAAAAGATAAGCCCAGTCACGAGCGTCAACCCCACCGCAATAAGCGGAGACAAGTAACTCATCAACCGTGATGGTTGCGGCCTGGGTTCGATCTTAAACAATGCCGGGCACCTGTTCGTTTCCGGCGCCCGGGAAAATTCCGCTCATCCACAACCCGATTTCTTCCATATTGGTATCGGCAGTTGACGTCGCCGGAGATAATCGACCCTCTGCAATCACCACAATTCGGTCACAAATCTCGAACAATTCCTCGAGCTCTTCCGAAATCACCAGCACCGCTACGCCATCGTTGCGCATGTCGATGAGCGCTTGACGAATAGCGGTCGCGGCACCGACATCGACGCCCCAAGTTGGTTGTGCCGCCACCAGTACCTTGGGTTTCTGCAAAAACTCGCGAGCAACGATAAATTTTTGCAAGTTACCGCCGGATAGGCTCTTGGCCGACGCCCGAATACCGCCGCAACGAACGTCAAAATCCTGCACGCAGCGTTCGGTAAATTGCTCCACTTTACGTGGCTTGATGAGGCCAAATTGAGTCATTCCGCAGCGATGCGCGGTCAGTAGTGCATTTTCCGCAAGCGACATGGGCGGCACAGCACCGCGCCCAAGTCGTTCCTCCGGTATGAACACGAAGCCTGCATTGCGCCGCGTGGCCGCGTTACGATGCGCCATTTCGACTCCGTCGATTACAATGGTCGCCGCATGTTGCCGATCCAAAGGCCACTCGCCACTAAGCGCCGCCAACAATTCGGCCTGGCCATTGCCGGAAATCCCGGCAATACCGACGATCTCACCGCTACCAACCGTGAGATGAATATCTTCGAGGTTAGTGCCAAACGGGTCATCGGAGGCCAATGTCAAACCGGCCAAAACCAATCGGTCGGCACCGCCCTCCTGCGGCGCGGGATGTTCACACACCGGTAAGTCGCGCCCAATCATCATGCGCGCGAGACTCGCTGCGGTCTCATTACGCGGATCGGCATCGCCTGTCACCTTGCCACCGCGCATCACCGTCGCCGAGTGGCATAGCTCACGAATCTCTTCGAGCTTGTGGCTGATGTATAGAATACTGCAGCCTTCCTCCGCCAATCGTCGCAACGTCTCGAACAGTTTGCGCACAGCTTGCGGTGTTAGCACAGAAGTCGGTTCGTCCATGATCAACAACTTTGGCTCCTGCAACAGACAACGCACAATCTCAACACGCTGACGTTCGCCCACCGATAGCGAATGCACCAGACGTCGTGGGTCGAGCGGCAGGCCATAGCGGTTGGATACGTCGCTGATGCGCGCCGCGAGATTATCAAGGTCAAATTTTTCATCCACAGCGAGTGCGATGTTTTGCACGACGGTAAGGGTCTCAAACAGCGAAAAATGCTGAAACACCATGCCGATGCCCAGCTTTCGCGCTGCCGACGGATTCTTAATACTGACAGGAACGCCATCCCAGAATATTTCGCCTTTGTCGGCTTTTGTGACGCCATAGATGATTTTCATCAACGTACTCTTGCCGGCGCCGTTCTCACCGAGCACCGCATGAATTTCACCGGGCATAACTTTGAGATCTACGTCCGCGTTGGCGATAACCGAAGGATAGGATTTTGTTATCTGCTGCAACTGCAGCCGCGGCGCGCTACCGGCCAAATCGCTCTGATTTGTCGTAACCATATTGTGATTGTAAAATCGTTAGCGTGCGCGCACTGGATCAGAAAAATAATACGGGCAGTTCACGCTCGCGCATAATCAGGATTGTCGCGCGATCGATCCACCCGTGCCTGAATCTGTAACAACTCTGCCGCCACGGCCACGGCGATCTCCCCGGGGCGCTTACCGGTGATACTTTTAATCCCTATCGGACAAGTTAATCTGGACAATTCCGCCGGGCCGAAGCCCTGTGCCCGTAAGCGTTTTTCGAACTTCAATCGCTTTGATCGAGATCCAATCAATCCGCAGTACCAAACGTCGCGACGGCGCAACACACGCTCGCATATCGCGTAGTCGAGCGGGTGGCTGTGGGTCATCACCAAGTAATAGGAACCACGCGGTGCGCAATCGACCTCGAATTGCGGATCGTCACGCCGCACAATGCGGATACCGTCCGGCACTGTCGGCGGGAATTGGTCGGCGCGGCTGTCCACCCAGGTCACCGTGCACCCGACACCTGCCAATATCGGCAGCAATGCCGTACCGACGTGACCCGCACCGAACAACACC
>JAOTWM010000498.1 GCA_029862885.1 Gammaproteobacteria bacterium | reverse complement strand
TCATTAAGGTGGGTAACCTCGATGTTGTTCCCCGGGTGCGCTTTCAAGCGCATTGAAACGGCGACCGCGACCAAGAGAATCACCAGCACGGCAATAACAATAGTGGCGGTTTTAGCAAGAAACAGACCGTAGTCGCTGAGAAACTCCATCGCGTAGTATTCCGAGTTAGGGAGGCGGGAGTCTACCATCCCGGCGGCACGCTTTTGTACTATGGCGGCGGCGGCGATGGCGGCTGTGATTGGGTGGAACGGCTACTGGCCCGTCCACGGATTGACGATTCGTGTTCAGTCACGACGCGGCAATGGGCACATCCGGCACCCACATATAGCCGTCGTCGTCAATAATAAATGCCTCTCGCAATCCGTGTGGTTTGTCCGCCGCGCCCTGCAACACCGTATAGTCGAGCCGGCGGGCGGCGGCTTCGGCTTGGTCCGGATCGCATCCGTGTAATCGAAGTTCGATACCGGCTCCACGTCCTTCCAGTCCGGAAACCACGCCACTCAATGGGTGATCTGAGTACGTGTGGTCGGCATGCAACATCCACTGTGAATCAAATCCCCCAAGCACGGCAAAGTCGGGGTCGCTGTATACCACTGTGGCGCCCAGCACTTCGCGCTGAAAGCGCAAGCTGACATCGATATCTTGTACTAAGATATTCACGGTAAGCCCGGTCAGTGATTGGCCGTAGGCGTCCGCCGACATCCATGGCTCTCCAATTCGACGTTTCAACATGCCTATCCTTTGTTCGACGCCGCGTTTCGTGGTGCCTGCTTTGCCCAGGTGTCGCGTAGCGTCACCGTGCGGTTAAATCGTGGCATGCCGGGCATTGAGTCTACGGGATCCACATAGAAGTATCCGAGCCGCTCAAACTGAAAGTGCGAGGCCGGTTCCGCGTTGGCTAACGACGGCTCAAGCTGTGCCGACGCGACGAGTTTCAGTGATTCACCATTTAGGAACGACTTGAAATCGCGTTCCTTATCGCCCAGGGGATCTGGCACGGTAAACAATCGGTCGTAGAGGCGGACCTCGGCGGCAAACGCGTGCCGGGCTGAGACCCAGTGTATTGTCGCTTTGACTTTTCTGCCATCCGGCGACTTGCCACCGCGACTATCAGGGTCATAGCGGCAATGCAGTGTGACAATATTTCCGGCATTGTCTTTGATCACGTCGGTGCAGGTTATGAAATAAGCGTAGCGGAGTCGTACTTCGCGCCCCGGCGCCATGCGAAAGAATTTTTTTGGCGGATCCTCTAAAAAGTCATCGCGTTCAATATACAGCTCTCGACAAAACGGCACTGTGCGCGTGCCCATCGATGCATCCTGCGGGTGATTAGCGGCTTCAAATTCCTCAACCCGGTCGTCCGGATAGTTATCGATGACAATTCTGAGAGGGCGCAGCACCCCCATTACTCGGGGCGTGCGCAGTTCCAGATCTGCACGGACGCTGTTCTCCAAAACGCCCATTTCAATAATATTGTCTTTCTTGGTGACACCGATGCGATCGCAAAAATCGCGTACCGACGCGGGTGTATAACCGCGTCGACGCAGCCCTGAAATAGTCGGCATGCGTGGGTCATCCCAGCCTGCTACGTAATTTTCGGACACGAGTTCGGTCAACAGGCGCTTGCTCATGATCGTGTAATCCAGCGACAAGCGCGAGAATTCGATCTGCTGTGGGTGGCAGGGTGCGTCTACGTTATCCAGCACCCAATCGTACAATGGCCGGTGATCTTCAAATTCCAGGGTGCACAGCGAATGGGTGACGCCTTCTATAGCGTCCGATAAACACTGCGTAAAGTCGTACATCGGGTAGATACACCAGCTATCGCCCGTCAGTTGATGGGACAGATGGCGCACCCGGTACAATGCTGGATCCCGCATGTTAATGTTTGGCGACGCCATATCGATCTTGGCGCGTAACACATGCTCACCATCGTCGAACTCACCTTGGCGCATCCGCGTGAATAGATCGAGATTCTCGGCAATGGATCGGTTGCGAAACGGGCTGTTGGTGCCCGGCGCCGTCAGGGTTCCGCGCTGCGCGCGCATCTGCTCTGCGCTGAGACTGCACACATAAGCTTTATCACGCTCGATGAGTTGTACCGCGTATTCGTATAGTTGTTGGAAATAATCGGATGCGTGCAGCAGATGCTTGTCAAATTCATAGCCAAGCCAGCGCACGTCACGTTTAATGGATTCAACATACTCCAGGCTTTCTTTTTCGGGATTAGTATCGTCGAAACGAAGATTGCAATGGCCACCAAAATGTTCGGCAGTCCCAAAATTAAGGCATATAGATTTGGCGTGTCCGATATGGAGGTAGCCATTGGGCTCGGGGGGGAAGCGCGTAACCACCCGACCGTCGTTTTTATTCGCGCGAACGTCCTCCTCGATAATCTGACGAATAAAGTTCGATGCCGGGTTCAAAGCACGGTTCATAGGGAACAATCTCGATTACGGGCGATTGCTGATGCGCAACTAGATACTGTTTGCGGGATAGATCTGGCGGGTCGACTCAGGCCAGTTAGCGAGATCGCCGTAACTCTCAGACGCGGTGTGTTTTACCGCCGCGAGGAATTTTCGAGAAGGAAATTTACCGGTTTTTGACGGCTGTAAATGAGCAGCGACATGTATCACGGCCGGGTGTATGTCGCTCGCGTCGTCGTGGTTTTCGGAGTTGCGCATCCACGGCTTGAGCACGCCTTTGCCATACAGGTCCATGAGTGCGGTAAAGCGGATCATCGCGTCTTCAAAACGTTGACGATTATCGCCAAAATATTGCCGTATCGCCATGGCCGCCTTGATGCGGGGTCGCTCGGCATAGGGGTCGGCCGCAGCACTAGTGCCGGTGCGTATCGCTGGGGCATGAGTTTGTCCTGCCTGGATGCCGGTTTCGACGACGAGCCAGAATTCGTGCGGTGCGAACTCGAATATATGCTGTGGTTTTTTCACAATTTTGGGTGCCCGGAAGCTAACCACCCAGCATTTTTTTCTTAAGGCTCTTTTGGGCAGGATGCGCGGATAACCAAATGCCGAACATCGCACGTTTGAATGGCATACCCTGCAACGTGGAGGCGAGCTCGCCATTTCGATAGACCTCGACGAAGTGTCCGGGCGTATAGATTAGATCGTAGATATCGTTCTCATGGATCGGTTCGCGAAACACACCGATAAAAGTCTCAATTTGCTCGGCAATATCTGCCGTGTCGCCGTTGGTCGCGTTGTTGAATCCTTCGCGCGTGGCCTTCTCCATCTTTTCACTGGTTATTAGTCCCGAGACGATATGCAAGCGAATCGCCATCGGTTCATCAGCAGTGATAATCGCCTCGGCGTCGCCATTCGTTGCCGTTAAATACAGTGCACCGACGTATAGATCAATGAACAATTTAGAGCGAATTCCGGCGCCGTTTAATTGCAATGTTTTGCCGCCGGTTTGTAACGTATCCGGGATCCCAACGCCGGCGATCTCTTCGGCTTGGGCGGGTAGCGCCATGGCACAAACGATGCTTGCGAGAAATAGGGCAGCGATGATGGACTTCATAGCGAGGGACGGCGTATATAGAATATTGTGAACGGTAAGGATACGTTTAACCCCGGGCGTTGTGCAACCATATCGCGTTTCCGGATATCTCCCGTTCCGATGTTCAGGTTACCAGTGATCGCAAGCAGTTGCGACTCTCCGAGGCTACCCTGACAACCACCCGGCCCGGATATTTCGAGAAGGCGAACCATGGGCCAGAAGTTTGCTCCATATTTGAATCGATTTCCCTTGCAGTCCGAGTCATTCATGACGTATCTCGGCTAGAAGGCATCGTAGAGATGTAATGTAAGGGCTGCGATGGCGTACATAGCGAGACAATACTTCAGATTCCAGCGCGACAGCTTCCAGCTCGGAACATTATATCGGCCTTGCAGGATCAAA
>JAOTWM010000497.1 GCA_029862885.1 Gammaproteobacteria bacterium | reverse complement strand
GTAACGCACATTACTCGTAAAAACCGGTTCTTGCCGGTACCGTTTCTACGCACGATAACGTTAAACACTGCAGCATTTTTCGAGCTTGCGCCTTCCTTACCCTCAATATCCATACCTTTCCTTGCCAAAAAATGTGCGCTGATTGCCGACGCGATGTCCTGTCAGCTTGCATGACGGCTATTAGTTAGTTGTAAACTCTACCGGTTGCGATCGATCTAGACCATGTCAAAAACTAGACAAAATATCTGGGGTCCTATCATTGCAGCATTTTTTATTTTCAATCCGTTTAAGATTATCATGGCTCAAGACGATATGCTCTTAATTGATGACCGCACCAGCGGTGATTATCTTGCATCATCTGGCGGCGAATGGCGCTTGATTACCGACGGGGTGATGGGTGGCATCTCGGACGGCCGGTTATCGATAGACGTCGTCGACAATCAAGGCTGCGTACGACTGAAGGGCGACGTCAAACTTGACAACAACGGTGGCTTCGTCCAAGTGGCACTGGATCTGCCAAAGGAGGCGGTTCAAGACATACAAAGCTATACTGGCCTGACGGTGGAAGTGCATGGCAACAATGAACAGTACAACATCCACTTGCGCACTCGTGATAATTCGTTTCCATGGCAGTCTTATCGCGCCATCTTCACCGCAGCGCCGGAATGGGAAAAGCTCTATCTTCCTTTCACGGAATTTACCCCTTATCGTACGAGCAAACCGTTCGATGCGAGCCGTTTAAAGAGAATTGGTATCGTCGCGATCGGACGTGAGTTCAGGGCGGATCTTTGTATTTCGACACTCGGATTCTACAGGTGAGAGTACGACAGTACCTGCATGTCAAAACCCACCTACCCAGGCCCGCCGTCGTAAGTTGTGGCAAAATCGTAAGACATTTTCGTGCGGTGTGTCGTCGTTCACCGTGCTTATACGAGCCTTCAAAGGGAATTACGTAGCATGAGTTCCGGAGGATGCGGGTTTAAGTATACTTGTTCGGAAATATACGGAACCGGGTTCCGTCTGAAATGATGCTGCAATAATGTGATGGGGACGATCAAGGGCAGGTAGCCAAGTCGATACTGTTCTATAGCCTGAGTCAGTTCTTGTTTATCGGATCGATCCAGCTTATCTTTGAGGCACCCCTGAACGTGCTGCAGTACGTTGGTATGCGCACGCCGGGTGGCCGGTCGCTTCAAGACGGACATCAACTCCGAGATGTACCGGTAAGAAAGTTCCCGCGCCGGTTCTTTCTTACCGTTTGCAACGATTTGCCCTAATCTCCGGTGCCCAACCTGACCGTGGGTCAATGTAGTCAGTTTGTGCCGCGTGTGAAAGTCAATCAGTTTAGCTAGGGTAACGCCTTTACCGATCATGTCCTGCCAGCGTTGATAGACGAAAATACGTTCAATGAAATTTTCCTTTAACACGGGATCGTTCAATCGCCCTTCTTCCTCCACCGGGAGGTTCGGCATGATTTCCATAATGGTCCGAGCATACAACCCTACTCCCTCCAGGTTCGGCATCGGCCCATCATTCGGGTAGAGTTTCACCCGCGTCATCCCACAACTGGGTGATTTGCTCTGAAAAATATATCCGCTAATTTTGCTCAGCTTGGGTGATGTTGTGCGTGCGTACTGGATAAGATCTTCCGTTACGTCGAGTGTTTCATCCTTTACGCCTACGGCACGCTGCGAATCGGATTCTGCAACCAACCTGATCGGCTGCCTCGGGAGTATAAGGAGAACAAAAGCCCTTTTCCCTGAAGTCGACCTCTATTGAGAAGCCGTTTCCAATGTTTTTCGTCCTGGTCACTACGAATGTTTGCCCGATTCTGTCGCGCTCGCTTGCCTATTTCCCGGCTTAAACATTCATTTTCGACCCGGGTGCCAACCGCTACCCTGCCGCGTCCCGTGGGTAGCAGCAACCTGACGAAAATCTGGATTCCTTCGGGGCAGTCGAACAAGACCGCTTGCGGCGGTGCCCGGCTTTTGGGCAACAGTGATGCCTGCGCAGGAAGGACTTTTTCATTCAGGTGGGCAAGTATCTTCTCTATGACCGCCGGATCTTCGATGCAAGCAATGACGTGCATGGATGCACTAATGCCGCGGGCGCAGGAAGCGCAGAGCGGTCACTTTGACCGCACCCCCACAGGCACGGCACGTTTCAACGTCGATATTGAACACCCGCTTGAGCCTTTGTGCCCATGTCATGGCTGCCCGGTGTTCGGTGGGTGTTTGATCAGGTGATTCATTAGGGCCTTTGAGTGGGCTGCCCTTGCCTGCCTCTTAACAATTCACTTGCGAGACTCGATCCAAATAGTACCGAAGCGCATCACACTTGGTCCCACTATCAGAAAACCTGGACAAGCTGGAATCATCTGCGAACCGTTAGTTCACTTGCTAGCCGATGTAGCGGCCAGAACGGACCGCTTTGGTCCCACCACTTGTTCGCAAGAGCCGTGTAAAATTGGACTTCCCGCTGATCCACGCTTGCATCCAGCGCGTCGGCTTTGTATGTCTCAGCTCGCATAAGGGCAAACGTTGCTGTCGTCGCTAATCATTGTCTCGAACCGAGATTGGAAAATGGTGTAAAAGCCCTCGAACCGACTGGGCTGCGCGTTGCCCCAAGCGCAGATGAGGCAGTAAGTCCTTAGTTCATTCCCCTTTGTGGCACTTGGTGCAGGTTTCGAAGCCTACCGCCTACGCCTGCTTCCCATTGTCACAAGCACCGCAATACTTTCCGTCTCCTATTGCCAACATGGTGATCTTGTTCGCACCGGCTTTCATTTCGAAGATAGCGTTGTGGCACACATAGCATTTGTAGTGAATGCGGTGTTTCCAGTGCGGAAACACAGCGGGTGCGGTGCTTTCATCCCCTTGTTCGCGTTGGAAGGTTATGTCGCCCAGCACCGCGTATACCGCACCGGTGTCAACATGATGAGCATGAATAGAGCTGCTACGCGAACCTTAGACTGCATTTATTAACCTCCTGCCATATTTGTGTGACAGCTTGCACAGCCGGTTTCCACCGCAAACGCCACCTTACCGTGGCAGACGCCGCAATACTCACCGTTATTTATTTTCTCCATAGTGATCGATGGTCGCGGAGCCTCGCTATCTATTGCGAAGATCGCGGGTGGCAACTATCGCAGGTCAGCCACTTAGTATGAGCTTTGTGCTGGAAATCGACGGCAAAAACGCCGCCCGGGGTGCGGGCTAATTTCACATCCAAATCCAGGGTCGATTGCGCCGGCGCGTCCGGCGCCACGCCGGAACGCGGAGCGATGATACCGTCATCCAATGCTTGGCTCCAATCAATAGCGCCAGACTGCTCACGCTTTGGCAAAAGACTGGACACTTCGGACCAGTTCTGCGCTTGCTCCGCTGACAATCGTTCGACTTCGTCTGCAACCTTTGTCGCCATGGCGATTTCCAACTCTTTCCTAGTCTGCGCTAACTGTCGCTGCAACTGTTGATTGTCGCGCAAGAGATTCTCTCTGACCTTGTTCGTTGTTGGGGGTGGTCCACTGGCAATGCCGTCGAAAAAGATGGAACGGGTCGTTCGATTGCATCCTGTGACCAACACCAGCGCCAGGCAACCGGCGGCAGTAGCCCGTAACCGTAGGCGGGCTCTGGGCCACACCAGCATTATCATCCTCCAGCTATTCTTAATATCCGAGCGCATCATTGTTCAAAAAGGCCAATTGACTAAGGTTTGACAAAATCGAATACAGAACCCGGGCGGCGGGAAAACCGTTAAAGCAGCTTTTCAATACTTTCTAACAATATCGGGGATTGAGGCGTAGTGTTACCGTCGAAATGGGTGACCTTCTCACCGGACGGATCCACCAGATATTTGTTGAAATTCCAGCTGGGTGCCGTCGATCTGTGCGCAAGCTCCTTAAAGAGCGGGTGTGCGTTTTC
>JAOTWM010000062.1 GCA_029862885.1 Gammaproteobacteria bacterium | reverse complement strand
GCTGGACAATTACCCAGAGTATGGCAATCGTAATACCACGAGGGGCAGCTACCTCGGTGGCCTACGTTGCCGCACGGAGCAGATGCCGAACCCGAAAAGTCGCGTAACATTGAGCAACTGGCGAGATCCGCTGGGAGTGCCTAAGGTAAAGTTGAATTGGCAGATGCAGAAAAGCGACTGGAACAACGTATATCGAAGCCTGGAAACTCTTGGCCATGAACTCGGTCGTTTATCCGAAGGCCGGCTTCGAATTACGATGGACCAGTCCAATCCGGAAAATGTGTCCTACTCTGGATACCATCATATGGGCACGACCCGAATGAGCAACAGTCCCAAGAAGGGTGTCGTCGACGAGAACTGCCGTGTGCATTCGATCAAGAATCTCTATGTCGGCGGTAGCTCCGTGTTTTCAACGTCCGGGTGGGCAAATCCCACTTTCACCATAACTGCTCTCGCATTGCGCTTGGCAGACCACCTGAAACAACGTTACTTTGCCTAATGTCGAACCGGGATGTAGTCCAGTCAAAACGCCTATTTCTTCGATCGCTGGGCATCATCCCAGGATTGTTTGCGCTAAGCGGTCTGACTCTGCTATCCGGCTGTGGCTTAGCAGTCACCCGGCGTCAGCGTGTTAAGAAAGCCGTTAGGATGTTTTTCTCCGACCCCCGGCAGGCGACCGAGATCGGACAGCTTTACATAAATTCCAGCGGATTCGACTCGCAGCTTGATGAGCTACTGGATGATCTGGCAACGAGAATCGAGTTGCGATGGAGACACTCAAGCGCAGATGCCCAATTCCTTTTGGTTAAGCAAATTCGAAATGATTTCGCTCGTGGCAATATCGCAAATTTTTACGGTTGGATGCTGTCGCCAACGGAACTCAGAATTTATGCCGTCAGAACAATGGTCTAGGCGATTAGGAGTGAATTGACAACGCACATATCGGACGCTACATAGCTATATGATCAAACCGAACATCCTCAGAAACCGGTGTATTCTATTGTGTCTGCTCGCGAGTCTATCGGCCTGCACAGACGCCGTGCCAACACCCAAACTGTCCGAGGCCTGGCGGCATGCGGCACCGATCGCATATCCTGAGTCGGTTGCCTTCGACGCAAAAAGAAACGTACTTTACGTATCCAATATTTCCAAACCGGATCAGAAAAAAGACCGCAAGGGCTTCATCGCTCGAGTCGCCATCAGCGGAAACTCTGCGCCTGAGAAATTCATCATGGACTTGCATCGCCCCTACGGTGTAGCCCTTCATCAGGACAAGCTCTATATCGCCGACATCGATCAAATTCTGGTTGCTGACCTGGAAACCGGGAAAATTACTGAACGATACGATGCCCCCGGCGCGGTCCGCCTCAAAGATATTGTGGCAGGCCCTGACGGCCCGGTTTACGTGAGCGATGCCAAAGGTGACAAGCTTTGGCGTTTGCTCGACGGAAAAATGCAGCCGTGGATAGAATCACCGCATCTCAGATCGCCGAATGGTTTGCTGCTAACAGAAGACGGTTTGATTGTGGCTGCGGGCGACGAAACCCAAGCCAAACCCGATGCCAGCCGCTATCTGAAGAAAGTGTCGATGGATGGAAAGTTGATCGAACCGCTGTACGACAACACGCCGCTAGGAACCTTGGATGCCGTCGAGCCCGATCAGCACAATGGATTTTTCTTAACCGATTGGCGCGCCGGGACCGTGATGCATCTTTCCGTAGAGCGGGATCCTCCGGTGGAAATACTCCAAAAACTCACCAAAGGTGCGGCAAAGCTCATCTACATTCCAGAAGAGAGTCTTCTCGTAGTACCCGTCATGCTATCGAGCGAACTTATCGCTTATCGCGTCGAGTGGTAAACACGAGCGCTTTACTGCTTTATTGACGCTAATCGTCGAGACGAAGTAAAAGTGCCGCTGTCAATCGAACGCGCTTGTGATCGACGAAAATAGAGGGTTCGTAATTCCGATCTATGGCTCGAATTTCCGCAGTAGTTCGACGCCGAAGTATGCTTCTAGTGCGATCACTTTAGGCAGCGCCTTTTAGCGTACGTATATCACGAAACAAATTCACAAATGGCTATACGTTTGATCTCGATGCGCTAACCGTGGGTCCAGCGCCGATCCATCACGCTCGATAAATCCCACGTTTAGGGCGCGAACACTCGGCCTATTTTCGCTGTCGGCGGCGAACGTAAGCTTTCTACCAGTGTGGCGTGAATTGGTGTTCTATCAACGCCCAGACTCCTACTATATGCCGCCTCCAGTCCGCCTAGACTACATTGTGGTTATTGGCGGCGTTTCGATACTGGCGGCACTATATTTCCTTACGTTGAGGATGTTAGAAAAATTGCAGCGTCCCTACGACTTATTTCTATCATTAGCGATGGTTTTAGCGGGGGTTAACCCGCTGAACTTCGCCCGATTATCGCTCGATCTCTATATTGACACTACGGGATTGTGGTGGATCGGTGCGATACTGAGCGTGTGCTTGCTCGTTGTTGTATTTCATCGCTTGGTGCGCCGATTGGTTTATGCGGTAGTTCTTGTTTTCGCGCCGTTTATCTTGATCACTTTCGTCCAGGCTACGTGGCTAGGAATCGTGGGTTTAAATCCGGTCGCAGCGGAGTACCGCCTCGCTCTACCGCCGGTCGTAAATCCCCTAGTCGGTTCGCGCCGTGTAATGTGGATTACCTTCGATGAACTGGACGGCCGGTATCTCTTTTCCAAACGACCATCGGATCATGACTATCCGAACTTCGATTCATTCAAATGGTCGTCGGTCTACCTGTCGTGCACTTCACCGCCTGGCGGCCTGACGCTCAAGGCAATGCCCGCACTATGGATAGGTCGACCGGTTTCGGCGCTGCGAACCAACGAGAATGAATTGCTAATTCGATCGCCCGGTCAAGGCACGGAGCAGTCGCTGGATACGATACCAAATCTGTTCCGCACGCTGAAACGGGCAAGGAGCCCCGCTCGAGGCCATCTGCATATATAACTTAGACGTCGTTCGTGTCTGTTGTTTTTTGCTCCATCTCGGACTCCACTTTCCTGATTCGAAGAAACACCAATATTCTATGCCAAAACAATTTTCCGGCAATGAGAAGACCGGCCACGCCACCTAAGATAACTTGTATGAACAGACTTCCCGTACCGGGATCCAGATACGCTTGTGCCGACTCGATCGTGATGACACCCACCGCCATGTACAAGACAATGCGCCTAAGAACGACAACCAACCGAGCCCACCCAATCATCCGATTACTCCGTTAGCAGGAACTCATAATCCGGTTATTGTAGTACGGTTCGGTGCGTCCCTTCATTTAGGCGTATAGGAAAGACAACCGGTATTGCAAATGAAGGGGTAATAGCGGGTCATACCGATACACTAAATCGGCACGGGACAAGACTGTCCCCGGAATGTACGTTTTCTTTTATTACGAATGATTTAAGCAAGAATAAAGGTCCGTTCTTAGGTGTGCTTTACGCGAATTTAGCGTCACTTTTAAATAAGCAGCTCATCCTCAAATGGGAACGTTGACAGCGACTGAATACCATTGGCGGTAACCACAACCTGTTCTTCAAGTTTCACTCCTTCGCTATCCCCGGTTTTCCCCATATAACTTTCAACGCATAGAACCATGTTTTCTTCAATCATGCCGTCATAGCCATGCCTTTCCCAATCCAGCGGATGGGCAATATCGGGATATTCATCCACCAATCCTACGCCGTGAACCATACAGACATAGCGGTTTTCCTCAAACTCTTCCGGACCACGCCAGCTTTTGTCCGATAGTTCCCTGAATGAAACTCCCGGCTTTATCAAATCCAGATTATGGTGAATCTGATCGTAAGCTAATCGATAAATTTGTTTTTGACGGTCGGTCGGTTTAGATGGCCCGCAATGGAATGTGCGTGAAACGTCGGCACAGTAGCCATAAGGGCCTACCATATCGGTATCAAAGGCAACCAAATCGCCGCTGCGGATCAATTTGTCACTGGCTTCCTGATACCACGGATTGGTACGTCCACCCGATGCCAGGAGGCGGCATTCCAGCCACTCTCCACCCAGCTCTATATTGGTCTGCGCGAGAATAGACCACAGATAGTTTTCCGTAATGCCGGGGCGCAAAGCCTCACGCATGCGGGCTATCCCCACATCGCATGCGCCGACAGCTACAGACATGCAGGCAATCTCTTCTGCCGATTTGATCAAGCGAGCCTGCTCCATAACGCTGCCACCATCGCACAAGATCAGATCATGTGTTTTCAATGCCTCAAAGCCAAGTGTCGCCATGCGGTCGATGGCGACACGATTATTACCACCACCATGCTCCGTCACAATGTCGGCGATTTCCGCAGCCCAGTCCCGACAGGCATCGAAGGTTCTATCCTTCGTCACTTCGTAGTACCAGGTTTTAGCCGGACGGCGTTCGTCGACAATATCCGGAGTGCCCACTGGATAACTATCGAAAATAATGACCGGGCCCTCAGTGGCGATGAACGCATACCGTTCAGCGGCATGCATGGTGTAGACAGACATATTCCGGGTACCGGTGGCATAACGGATATTCACCGGATCATAAAGCACGCATCCCGCTACTTCGTGCGCGACCAGTTGTTCCCGCACGCGCCCCAGTCGATACTGGCAAAGTTTTGACATATCAAGATTCGATTCGAAATCTGTCAACGTCATCGCAGGCGTATTACGGGCCAAATGATATTTGTCTGGTGATGCCATTAGTTTTACGAATTTACTGACAAGTGAAATCCAGCTTGACGATAATTATTGGATGATCCGATCAAATCTCTAGTTCAAGCGACGGCCGTTTCCAATCCGAATTTCTCAGTATACTGTATGAGTTCACCTTCGTATTAGTCACCTATGAACTAATCGGTGGAGATAAATCAGTTCCTGGATCATCTCGAACAACGCTTTCCGCATCCAGTCTGAATGAGGTGATGTCCCACCTCCGTACTGCTCGATTGCTAGGTCTCTATCGGATAACGTATGCTTTTTTAGTCTTATCCTCAAACATTCGTATTTCCCAGGAATTGCGTCGGCAAAGATCAAGTCGAATGGGCCGTCGTTTGTGCCACGCAGCCACGCATTACCATCGGCAACAACCAAAGACAATCACGGATCTTCACCCAGGCGCGTTTCTGCAATGGCACTTACGGCGGCGCCCGGTTCAACGGATACGAGACGGGCTCATCGTCCATACCATCCACCGACCACGCCGCCGACAGCCCGGCACCTATACTTAGCTCCAAAACGTTTCCGCCCAGCTTGCGGGCGGCCCACGTGCGCAACAACGCGCCCGACTGATGCTCGGAGGCTATATCAAAACCGTGTTCCGCGTAGCATCTTCACTAGCGGACAATGTGATGGGTATGGACTTAAGTGGCTTGTTATCCATGGCGCAATTATGTTCTGCGTCTTATCATCTGGATATTCTTTTAATTAATTTGGGAGCATCGTTATGCCATTTTCGATAACAGGTAAAGCGACCCTAATTACGGGCGGAACGGCCGGGATTGGGCTGGCTACGGCAAAGCATTTTTCTGATCACGGTGCGAACGTCGTGATCAGCGGCAGGCGCGAAAATGGCGGCGACATTGCCAAGTCCATGGGGTGTCATTTTATTCAAACGGACATGAGCAAGCCTGGCGATGTTGAGAGCCTTTTTTCCAAAGTGGCTGAACATTTGGGTAAGCTCGATGTGGTGATCAACAATGCTGGCATTGGCCCGGAGACTGGCCAAATTTCCAATGCCAACATGGATGCCCATGACCTGACGGTCGCTGTCAATTTGCGCGCGGCCTATCATGTGCTCAAACTGGCGCCGGGATATATGAACGATGGCGGCTCAATCATCAATACCGCATCGATATCGGGCATGGAGGGGGAAGTGGGTTCATCCAGTTACTGTGCCACTAAAGCCGCGCTCATCAATTTGACCAAAAGTTCAGCGCTGGAACTAGCGTCGCGCGGTATTCGCGTCAATGCCATCAGCCCCGGCCCGGTCAAATCGGAAATCTGGGAAGGCCATGATCCGATTGAGTGGTCACAACTCGTTATCCCGCTGGGGCGTATTGGCGAAGCGGTGGAAGTGGCAACCGCATTTCACTTCCTGGCATCAGACGCTGCCAGTTATATCACGGGTGCCAACCTGCCCGTGGACGGCGGTTACATGTCAGGCAAGTCGAAACAGCTCAGTGACCTGATTGACGCATCTTTATGATTATTCGAGATCACATTTCTTACCCAAACGACCGGACAGATTCTGGATAAACGGCCAGGCCACGCGCATATTAATTTCTCTTTGCAAGTGAACAGCACGAATAACATCCTATTACCCAAATATGTATGCACATCGATTAGCCGAATTTACCTCCTATCCACCTCGACAGCCGTACAAAGTCGAGCTTCGCCAACAACTTGTGACTGATCAAATAGGTTTCTAACGGATAACGTATGCTTTATATTTCCTGTACTCGACTTGGAAAACAATCGTTGGCCAGACGATGCATGCAGGTTTAAGTGCCCGTCGAGAGGATAACCTAGATATGCCATCCCTACTGAACGACCCGAAGCTCGAGGCTCTGCTCGATCGTCTGCACGCACAGAGCGACGCACAGGTCGACGAGACAGATGCGTACTTCGCGCGACGAGCGCAAGAAGGCTCGCTCGACTACGAGAACTTTTGCGACGACGATATGCACGATTTCCTCTCGGACAAGATGGTTGCGCTTGACCGAGACAAGGCAGAGTTTTGCTACCAGCTCTGTCGTTCGCTGCGAGCGACGCGTGTCGTCGAAGCCGGCACCTCGTGCGGAGTCTCGACTCTCTATCTGGCGGCCGCCGTGCGCGACAACGAAGTCGATAACGGGGTGGTCATTGGCACAGAGCACGAACCCAGGAAGGTGGAATTCGCCTGTCAGAATTTTAGGGCAGCCGGGCTGAGCGAATTCATCGAGCTTCGCGAAGGGGATCTTCGGCAGACGCTCCAGGACATCGGCGGCCCGGTGGATTTTATGCTAGTCGACATCTGGGATGTAGCTCTGCCGGCCCTCGATCGGGTCGCCCCGAGCCTGCGTCCCGGGGCGATTGTAGTGTGCGATAACACAACGGTGGACGCCGACGAATACCGTGACTACTTTGAATTCGTGAACCACCCGAGCAATCGGTTTTGCACAATGACGGTGCCGCTCGAAGGGGGTTTCGAGCTAACCGTGCGCGTCTGAGTATTAACAAGCGTCCAAGTTTGACACACTCGTTTCCATACGTTTCAGCGACTTAGCCCGGATAATTCATGAAGGGTTCGGGCTAAAACAATATCCGAGGGATCAATGAACAATCCAGCACCGTCAAGGTATTCCTGGGTGTTGATGCGGGTCACCGCATCGTCATCGATCATCACTACCTTCGCTCTGGCGTTAGAAGTACTTCGAGTCATCATGCCGCCTCCTCCCTGTTGACTTGCGTCAAGGCTTCACACACTTTCGTATACATCGCTTCAATTTCAGTAAAACGTTCCACCGCGCCGTCGAGCTTACGACTTCGGCCCAGGTCCTCCAGGACCTTATACAGCGCAGAGAGACTCATTGCACCCACGTTTCCACTGCTCGATTTCAACGTATGGGCAGCAAATTGAACGGCACCCGCGTCTCCGTCTTCTACAGCGGTTCGCAATTGGCTCATGAACTTCTTCGACTCGTTCAGATAAACGTCAACCACACGCTCTAAAGCAGTCGGCCGCCCACGGTTCGGGAGCCCGCGCAAGGCCTCCAACGGTGTCATGTCGAGCAACACAGGATCATCACTCTCACTACGCTCAGACGTGACACCAGCCGCTCTCGTTAACTCAGCAGGCGCCGCCGCCCCTAGCCACCATCGCTTCAGGATCGATCGCAATTCTTCTTCGGTAAATGGCTTGCTCATGTAATCGTCCATTCCCGCAGAAAGACATTTCTCTCGAGTCCCTTCGAGGGCATTCGCCGTCAAAGCAACAATCGGCACGATTTTGTTTCCCTCGGCTCGCTCGCGTCGGCGAATCTCGGCTGTGGCCTCGAAGCCATCCATCTCGGGCATTTGGCAATCCATGAGCACCAGGTCGTAGTGGGACTCGGCCAAGGCGACTAATGCCTTGGCTCCGCTCTCCACGGCGACCGCCTCACAGCCAAATACGTTCAGCAAACCCAGGGCGACCTGCTGGTTCACTAGACTGTCTTCTACCACCAAGACCCGGCCCTCAAAGCGAGTGTCGGGTACTGTTTCTCTACTCCGGGCTGCGATGGTCGTGCCTGGAAAGGACTCATCACGCACCACCGCGTTGACGGAACTCAAGAGCTCGGCCCGACGCAGGGGCTTGGTTAGATATGCCTTCACCCCAAGATCCGAAAGCGCTCTCGTGTCCAGGTCATCGGACATGAAACTCAGCGACATCATGTGCACGGCAGCCGTAACTGGATCCGCTTGAATGGCACGGGCGAACTCAACGGCACCGTTACTTGGCAAATGCGCGTCCATAATGACTAGATCGAAAGACCGGCCTTCGGCCACTGCCGCTCGCAGCCGCTCTAAACCCTGCTTGCCACTCCTTGCTCTGGCACATTCTGCCCCGCACATGGTTAGCTGATGTTCGATCATCTCTCGGCTGGTGGCGTTAGTGTCCACGACCAGGATTCGAAGGCCCGCCAAGCGATTCTGCTCATGGTCTACGGTTTCGTAAGGCACCGACGTTTTTTCAAACCGAACAGTGAACCAAAACGTCGATCCGACTCCGGGAGTACTCTCCACCCCGATCTCACCACCCATCATCTCAACCAACTGCTTCGAAATTGCAAGACCAAGTCCGGTACCGCCAAACTTACTTGTCGTTGAACCCTCTGCCTGCGAGAATGAATCGAATATGCCTGCTCGGCTCTCGGCCGTCATACCGATCCCGGTGTCCTTCACCTCGAAACGCAACAGCACTCCCTGCTCGGCATCATCAACAACTGTAACCCGTATTGTGACCTCCCCTTGCTTAGTAAACTTGATGGCGTTGCTGCCTAGGTTAGTGAGAACCTGGCTCAGGCGCGTTGAGTCGGCCTTGACGGCCCACGGCACGTCCCTATGCACAAAGTGTGCGAGTTCCAGGTTCTTCCGGTGCGCAGGCTCAGCCAGCAAAACTGCGACGTCTTCTACTAGCATTCGCGGGTCCAAGGTGGCGAGATCCAGCTTTAGCTTCCCAGCCTCAATCTTTGAGACATCCAACACGTCGTTGATGATCTCTAAAAGGCTCTCGGCGGAACGTTGGGCAATGTCCGCGAGGTTGTGCTGTTTCTCCGATAACTTGGTGCGATGAAGTAGGTTGAGCATGCCTAATACGCCATTCATCGGGGTGCGAATTTCATGGCTCATATTGGCGAGAAACTCGGCCTTGGCTCGGTTGGCCGCATCGGCTTTATGCAGAGAGTGATTGGTTATCGCTAGCGGGGTAAAAAGAACCAAAAATAATAGGGCCAGTACGCCTGCTTCTTTTTTTTCTCTCACCCTTATTGCGGCCAACTCATCTCCAACGTGCGTATAAATCTCAAATACGCCGATTATCTTTTTGTCGGGCAACGCAATAATCGGAAAATAGGTCTCTACGTATTCGGTCTCCAGCAACAGATGCTCATGCAGCTCCTCCTTAGAGACCACCACGGAATAGGGCTTCCCGGCCGCGGCCTGCTGCAGTCCAGTACTCCAAGAATGCACTTTGCCAATTTCCTCAGAGAACGTGGAATACAGCGTCACACCGTCGAGATCGAAGATCTTGAGCTTCTTGATCGCGGACTGCTCAAGTAGCGGACCTAGCATTTCATCTAAATCCGTGGGCAGTCCCAGTTGAGCCGCATGGTCGTCGGGAGTGTTTGCGTCGGTAGTTTGACCAAGCCGGTCCTGTTGCGCGATCGTGGTCTGACCATCGACAGAAAACTTCACATTGTAGTGGTGCCAGAGAATCGTGCGGGCCGACTGGGCCACCAGAATGTTTTTTTGTTCTACGCTCTCGATGTGCTGGCTGATCGCCAAGCGGTATTGGGACACGGCCAGTATGGCCGCAACAGTCGCTACTAAGACTATACTGGAGAGGGAAAAGTAGCGCAGTCCTTTGAACTGTAGCGTTTTTGATGGTTTGGCGATCGGCTTGCTCATGGTATATGTGTTCGGCTAATCCAATCGCGTTGATCCGGGTTAGATGGGCCTTATCATTTACGGCCCGAGTATCGGTTCCTGAATCCTATTCCGGACCGAAGCACGGAAAAGCGCCCCGCGGCGTTCTGACGTCGCAGATCCTGTGCTTAGATCGCAGAGGTACACTCTCCCAACCATATGTAAGGTTTGGCAGAGATTCTAGAGAAGTCAATGTTCAAAGCTTGGTCTAGACCATCATTGAAGGCTCGGGACTCGGGGCTCGGAGCGCGCAATCCGTTTTCGAGAAATCTCCAAGGCATTACGACCAGCTGGCCGACTCCAGATCCTCGACTTACATCCGTGAATGTCCGGAAACTGGCGCTAAGAGCACCAGATGGTTCACGACTGTTAAAACAGCCAGGCGTTCAATCTCTGTCCTGGGCAATAATTACATACGACTGGTTTTATGGCAGAAGTGCCAATTCGCCAGTCACAGCATCGCACGGACCCGTTCGTGCCCGCAGAAGGCGAATCCCGTAGAATCTTCCCATTCAAGCGCTGGTAGTTCTGGTTGTGTTGGATGAAGATAGGGATCGAATCGATTTCGATGGCGATATTTTCATCGGTATCGCAAGTGGAGTGGATTCAGTCTCTCGTCACGCTCGCATGCTTGGCGGCCGGGAATGGGTCAGATTCGGAGCCATTAAAATGTGTCTGGGTTGCTTAAGACGATACCTTTTCGGTCTGCCGTATACGAGCAGTTCGATTTTGAGAAACACTAGCCGATTCGATTAGCGCGCGAGACATCAAGACACGTAAACGTATCCCACGCTGCTTAGCGAAATTTGGTTGGATAAGGAGAACTCATGACCTATCAAGATATTCTCAATGCCGCGGACCTGTACGACGCTGATCTCACCGGCGGCACACTGGCAGTGCATACGCCGATCGACGCTGCGCGAATCGCTCAGCTCAAGACACACACGGCCGACGATGTGAGTACGATGATCGCCACGGGCGTGGAGGCATTCAGGGCCTGGCGCCTTGTTCCTGCGCCGCGACGTGGCGAACTGGTGCGTCTTCTCGCAGAAGAGTTGCGCGCCGAGAAGGAGAACCTCGGGCGCCTGGTGACACTCGAATGCGGGAAGATTCTGCAGGAGGGCCTCGGCGAAGTGCAGGAGATGATCGATATCTGCGATTTCGCGGTGGGGCTGTCACGCCAGCTCTACGGCTTGACCATCGCCTCCGAACGCCCCGGCCATTTCATGCGCGAGACATGGCACCCGATGGGGGTGTGCGGCGTCATCACGGCGTTCAACTTTCCGGTGGCGCCGTGGTGTTGGAATGCCGCACTGGCGCTGGTTTGTGGCGATCCAGTAATCTGGAAGCCGTCGGAGAAGACCCCGCTCTGCGCGCTGGCCACTCTCAAAATTTTCGAAAAGACACTGGCGAAATTCGGCGATGCACCAAACGGGTTACTGCAGGTGGTCGTCGGCGAACGCGATGCGGGCGAGGCCTTGGCGGCGAGCCGGGACGTGGCGATTATTTCGGCCACCGGCTCGACACGCATGGGCAATGCAGTGGGCGTGAAGGTCGCGGAGCGATTTGGCCGCTGCATTCTCGAGCTCGGCGGTAACAACGCGATGATCGTCGCGCCCTCGGCCGACCTGGAGATGGCGCTCCGCGCGATTGTGTTTTCAGCGGTCGGTACGGCAGGACAGCGCTGTACGTCGTTGCGGCGACTGATCGTACACGAGGAAATCTATGCGCAACTCATTCCGCGCCTTGTTAGCGCGTATGAAGGTTTGCCACTGGGAGACCCACTGGCCGACGGTGTGTTGGTCGGCCCGTTGATTGATGCCCCGGCGTTCGAACGCATGCAGGGTGCACTCGAGCAAGTACGAGCCGACGGCGGAACGGTGCATGGGGGAGCGCGTGCACTCGCGGATCGGTATCCTGAAGCGAGCTACGCCAACCCTGCGATTGCCGAGATGCCGGCGCAGACCGACATTGTCCGTCAGGAAACTTTTGCCCCGATCCTGTACGTGATGAAGTATCGCGAATGGGCCGAAGCCATGGCACTGCATAACGGAGTTCCGCAGGGCCTTTCGTCATGTATCTTTTCCACGGATCTACGTGAAGCGGAGGACTTCCTCTCGGCGGTGGGATCCGATTGTGGGCTGGCCAATGTCAATATCGGCCCATCCGGTGCGGAAATCGGCGGTGCCTTCGGCGGCGAGAAAGACACCGGCGGCGGGCGCGAGTCCGGATCTGATGCTTGGAAGGGCTATATGCGCCGGCAGACCAACACCATCAACTACTCTCGCGAGCTGCCGCTAGCGCAGGGCATCAAGTTCGATATCTAAAGGATGTAACCATGTTGTTTAACAAAATCGCGGTTCTGGGCCTCGGCAAGGTCGGCAAGTTGGCGGCGCGACTATTACTCGAATCCGGTCTCGAGGTGACCGGCATCGATGCCCACGCCCCGAGTCGATCTTGCCCACATCCGGTCGTTCGGGTCGATCTCGCTGACGAAAACGAGCTGGCCAATAGACTGGAACCTTATGAGGCCGTGCTTTCGTGTCTTCCCTATGCTTTAAACCGGCGTATCGCGGCCACTGCTCATGGTTTGGGACTGCACTATTTTGATTTAACCGAAGACGTGCCGACCACTCAAGCGATCCGCGAGTTGAGCGAGACAGCGAGCGGCGTGATGGCACCCCAGTGTGGTCTAGCCCCGGGGCTCGTGGGCATAGTCGGGGCTCATCTGGCTTCTCAGTTCGACCAGATTCGGTCCATCAGAATGCGCGTCGGGGCTTTGCCGCAGAACCCGACGGGGCTGCTCGGCTACGCGTTCAACTGGTCGCCTGAGGGCGTCGTCAATGAATACTTAAACGATTGCGAGGTCATCGAAGAAGGTCAACACAAGTGGGTATCACCGATGGAGTGGGTCGAGACGATCTATGTCAGCGGCGTCAAACTCGAGGCGTTCACTACGTCCGGTGGCCTCGGCACCATGTGCGAGACGTATCTCGGCAAAGTGGAGAACCTCGACTATAAGACCATGCGCTATCCCGGCCACGTGAAATTGATGAACTTCTTCTTCCATGAACTCTTGATGCGGGAGAAGCGTGAACTTGCGGGTGAAATTCTGACCCATGCCAAACCCCCGGTCGATGACGATGTCGTTCACTTGCACGTGTCGGCCGAGGGCTTGCAGGATAATACCTTGCTGCGCCGGGAATATGTCAGGTCGTACTATCCCCTCGAGATTTCCGGTGAGCGCTGGAGGGCAATCGCGTGGACGACTTCCGCATCCGCCTGCGCGGTGATCGAGATGGTAAGAGACGGGACGCTGCCCTCACGGGGGTTTATCAAACAAGAGGAGATTTCTCTAAAGGACTTTCTCCAATCGAGGACCGGCCAGTTTTTCGGCCGCTGAAAGCATCGATCTTGGTCAAACAGATTATCGCCGATCCGGTGACCAAAAATCATCACCCAGATCGCCGGCCTCAGTCGCAAAGCTCCGGCACCCGTATTAATACCGAGAGTTAGCCTGATCGGGCTCCACAGTGTGTTTGCCCCTAGCCCGGATAATTCATGAAGGGTTTGGAAGGAAGGCGGATTAGGGCTAAGTAGTCGGTGCGATCGTCCACGGATGCATAGCCGTAGCTATGGATCAAGGAGGATCGTGACGACTTAGACTTCAAGTACGGTTGGATTTCCTATCCTTTGCAGATTTCCCGAAGTCCCACCCCGACTTGCTTGTGTCGCTTTCCGGCAAGCAGAATGCTCCGGCAACCGCAATGCTACCGCGATTCAACAAAGAGGAAATTATCCAATGAAAGCTGCTGTGTGCCGTGCCTTCGGTGAGCCGCTGAGTATCGAAGACATCAACTTGGCCCCGCCACAAGCGGATCAGATCGAAGTGCAGATCAAGGCCTGCGCTGTTTGCCATTCCGATATCTTCTATGCCGATGGGGAATGGGGGGGTGCCTTGCCTGCCGTCTATGGCCACGAGGCTGCGGGTATCGTCAAAACCGTTGGTGCTAATGTGACCGAATTTACGGCCGGCGATCATGTCTGCGTCACCCTCATCCGCTCTTGCGGCATGTGCCCGACCTGTGCCGGCGGCGCACCATCGGAATGCGACCAGCCCTGGGACAAGAGTGTCACCCCGCTGTCGGACGAGGACGGCCACCCGATCGTCAAGGCCATGAATTCCGGAGCATTCGCCGAGCGTGTCGTCGTTCATCCCAGTCAATGTGCGCGCCTTCCCAAGGACATGGCATTCGATGTCGCCTCTCTGGTGTCCTGCGGGGTCATCACCGGGGTCGGCGCTGCGGTGAATACCGCCCATGTCCGCCCTGGTGCCAAAGTGGCGGTCATCGGCACCGGTGGGGTTGGGCTCAACGCTATTCAAGGTGCGAAAATCTGCGGTGCGTCCATGATCATTGGAATGGATCTCTCGGAAGAGAAACTGGAGGCAGCGAAAGAATTTGGCGCAACCGACGGCGTGCTGGCCAGCGACGAGAATGCGAGCGAACAGGTTAAAGCCCTGACCGGCGGGCGTGGTGTCGATTACGCCTTTGTCACCGTCGGCGCGCCGGTCGCCTTTCAGAACGCCCCCGCCCTTCTGACCAAAGGCGGTGCGATGGTTATCGTCGGCATGCCCCCTGCGGATGCCGTCGTTGGCTACAAGCCCCTCGACCTCGCCGACGCTAGCCAAAGATTTTTGGGTTCTTCCATGGGTCAGACTGTGGTGAAACGCGACATTCCGTGGCTGCTTGACCTTTATGCTCAAGGTCGGTTGCAACTCGATGAACTGATTACCGGACGCTATAGTCTGGACCGGATCAACGAAGCCTTCACCCATACCAAATCGGGCAAGGCTCGGCGGAATGTAATCGTGTTTGATTAGGGTGCAACCATGAGACTGCAAGACCTCGAGATCTTCTTCGTTGCTCAGCCCAGGGCCGAATATAGCGGACGTTAATTTACCTTCGTCAAGGTCATGACCGATACGGCATCACCACTTATGGTGAGGTCTATGCCGCTGCTGCGCATAGGAACCGGTTCCGTTACGTTATTAAGAGACAATTAGACGAGTTCACAATTCGAATTCGTTTTCAAATTGAGTACGCACACGACACCTGTTGCCACGTGCAAAAAGCCTTGGTTCGAAACATTCGATAAGGACGGGCTCGAGTCACATGACGGCTGAACCCAATCAGATGATTTACGAATCCATTTATTGATGAAACTTGTTGGCCATGATTACCCGATTTAATTCATCGTATCTGTCTTTTTTGTTCTCGTGTGTGTTGCTGTGAGACCTCCGCCCTATTGTTCGCATAACGACCCTGACAGTGAGTCACTGACGGTATCACTTCGCGCTTGGCCGCTGCGTAACTGCGTCACTTATCCGCAGTTATCATGCACCTCCCGCCGTTAACTGGAGTGATAACACCGGTGATGTCCGTGGAGTCTCGCTGTCAAACAGCAACACCACCGCATCGGCGGAACCCCGCGACCGACCCAGCAATCGAGTTTAGGCGGCCGAAGGATGCCAGCCTGCGTCAGCCCAAAGTTCGCCGCTCACTGCGGAGTTGCTGATCATGAAACAAATGGCGTCTGCGATCTCTTCCGGTCGAATTAAGCGGCCCAGCTGAGTATCCGGCAGGACGTACTTGGAAATGTATTCTTCTCCTAGGGCCTGGACCATTGGTGTGTCCGTGAATCCCGGATGGAGCACCCCGCATCGCACGCCATAGTAGATTGCCTCTTTCATAATGGTTGCGGCCGCACCCTCTAAACCGGCCTTCGACGACGCGTAGGCAATCTGGCCTTTGTTCCCCTGAGACGATACAGAGCCAATAAAGATGATCGCGCCCTGAACGCCCTCTGCCGGATTCCAGCGTCGCATGCCCCGGTCGTGTCGATACTGTGCCACGCGCGCCACCATTTCCAGCGCCCAGTATACGGGGGCGATGAGGTCAACCTCCGCCACTAGGCGAAAGGTCTCTTCGGGATAGATGTGGGTTTGGCCTGTTTCCTGATCGACTTTCACCGCCAAGGAATCCCGCGTGAGTCCCGCTGCCGGCACGCAAATGCCCACTACGCCATGCCGGGCGTTGACGTCGTCATAGATGCTTCTGCGAAAGTCGCTGTCGGTGACGTCTCCTTGAAATGCCAACCCTACTGTCTTGCCAGCGTTTTCGTTGATCTGAGTGGCGACATTGAACACTTCGTCATTCAAATCCACCAACCCGATGGCCTTCGCACCTCGATTGGCCAGCTCTAGTCCTAGTGCCCGCCCAATACCGCTGGCCGCGCCGGTAAGCATTACCACCTGGTCTTTTATCAGCATCATATTCTCCCGCGTTTGTGACCGCGCTCCGATCCGTTATCCCGATCAGAACCCAGCCACGATGAGCCAACGACTCGCATTGCTATGCAGTATAGGCGAGTTTTGTGCATTGCAGCAATTGACCCAGGTCAATTATAGATACTGACAAGTTAATGAGTTCGGCGGCCGATACGTGGCAACGTCGTGCCTCGTCTGACGTCAAAATACACTCCGAGTGGGTGTTCGTTCAATTGGGGTCAGTACCCTTAAGCCCCTGTACGCTTGAGTCGCTAAGACGGCTTACGTGAGCTTGGCCGACCGCGCCGCGCTTGTCCAATATTGCTGTTCAATGCTTTTTCAATCTGCTGCCGAAAACGATCATTCCCCAACGGCGTTCCC
>JAOTWM010000494.1 GCA_029862885.1 Gammaproteobacteria bacterium | reverse complement strand
CGACCTCCGGCTCTTCGAAACAGGCGGGCACTTTGACGGCACCGCCGTATTGTTCATAGGTTTCGATATCGATTTTGAACACGCGCCATCCCTTAAAGCAGCCATTGAACAATCTGTGCCTTGAAAGTCAGCAACGGGTCCAGGGTGTGTGAAAAGTCAACAAACTTAGTGGCTGCTGGGACAGCACTGCACCATGTTCTTCATCAGAATCAACTTTTGTAGTTGAAGTTCCACTTAGTAGTCTTAGATCCTAAGATAAGCCATCATCAACCCCACCGACGATTTTGATTCCGAGTTTTCACACACCCTCGGACGGGAGGGGTCCGCCAGCTACGCCGCCCGTAATCGCCTTTCAACGTCGCGCACAGCATTTGACTTGGCCATCTTTAATGCTGTATTTTCACGTAGCCTAAAAAAATTATACTTACATACATAATATCGAGCTTAAATAATAGCGAATTTGTGAACCACCGAAATTCGAGGAGGGCAAAATGCGAAAAAGTTGGGTGCGTGCGCTTTGCGCAGTCGTGCTGACAGTCACCGGGACTGCAATTACGTTTGAAAAGGGGGACGCAGCTGAAGACCCCCTGCTCATTGGCGTCCATGTTTGGCCGGGATTTTTACCAGCACACCTTATTCGTGATAAAGGCATACTCGAAGAGGTCGGTGCAAACGCTCAGGTTAGGGACTTTCGGCGCGTGGTGGATTCCCTGACGTCCTTTACCGCGGGCCAGACACAGGGTAATTCAATGATGACTGCCGACGCATTGATTCCAATTTCCAAGGGCATCGGGATGAAAGTGATTTGGCTGTCAGATGAATCGGCTGGGGCCGACGGAATCGTGGCAACGCATGAAATCAAGTCAATCGCAGACTTCAAAGGCAAGGAAATCGCCTATGAGTTTGGTGGCGTGAGCCAACTCTTACTCATTACGGCTCTTAAGACGGTGGAATTGACGCTTGACGACGTCAAATCCACTAATATGAGTTCATATGATGCTGGCACAGCGTTTATAGGAGGCCAGGTCGATATCGCAGTTACTTGGGAGCCCTTTCTCACACAGGGCGAGGAATCCGGCCGCGGACGTGTCATATTTCACAGCGGAGATACGCCAGGATTGATTACGGATCTCTTTGCATTCCGTCAGGAAGCGATCGATAATCGACCCCAAGACGTTTTGGGAAGTGTCGAGGCGTGGAAAAAGGCTCTTGAGTACATTGAAACAAATCCGGAAGATGCGTACCAGATCATGGCTGACGCTGCAGGCATTACTTCGGAAGAATTGGTGGAACAGTTAGACGGGATAAAGCCTTACACCGACCTCAAGGAAGTCTGTGAGATACTCCGCGATCGTAATAGCATCTTTTACAAGAACGCGCAGATTCAGGCGGAGTTTCTTTTCGATAATGACTTCATCGAAGTGATGCCAGATGTCAACAATATTGCAGACGCTCGCTTCGTTTGTACTGTGGCTGGAGAATATGACCGCGAGGAACTTCTTAGTCAGTAGGCAAGTTCCGGATAAGGTATAGAGGGGTAGGTAGACGAGTGGACCCGGCTGTTTGTTGGGTAGATCATTAAGCGAAATCAACACGTTGTCTACCGTCCCTTCCCTCCCATGCTGATGCTGATGGTGATCTGATTGAAGGATGATGCACCTTAATCGCGTCAATCCGCTCGCATCGCTTGGAATTCCGTCTCAACGAAGCCCTGACGGCGCTAAGAGGCCGTCGAACAGTTTATATCCAGCAATCGGGACCGGTGGCTGCTTACCCGAAAGGTCTGGTGATCATCAGTCAACGCTTCTATCGTAAACTGGCAGACATTGGCACGAAGCAGCGGGTTGGCCTCGCCAAACGGCTGTTTCTTCCAGTCCCGGGTAGCGCGACCATGATGGCGTTGGTCTTGAAGCTCGGCGCATGGATTCTGCCTTTTTTAAAGGCCGGTGTTCTGACCAGGTCCCAGGTCCCAAGGCCCACATTAGGGGCTAAACCATGAAGGCTTGGCACGAGCAGTTATTCCAGATTCGCCGCCCTGTTCCTACCCCCGTATATCTATTTGCGGCTGCCACTGCATTCTTAGTACCACTGGTAGCGTGGTGGACGCTAACCGAAATGAATGTAGTTGACCCACTCTTCCTGCCGTCTCCCGCACGAGTGGTAACATCTTTCAACACGCTTTGGGAGAAAGGGATGTTCCAGACGGATGTCTCGTTGAGCGTTTATCGAGTAACGGTTGGGTTTCTTATTGCAGCCGCTATAGCGATTCCTCTCGGCTTGCTCATGGGTACGTTCCATATTGTAGAAGGACTTATAGAACCAATCGTAAACTTCATTCGATATATGCCCGCAGCCGCATTCATTCCATTGATAATGTTATACATTGGGATCGGTGAAGCGGCAAAGATAACAATCATTTTCATTGGCAGTTTCTTCCAGTTGATTGTTCTTGTCGCAGCTGTGGCAAGGAGTGTACCTCAAGAGATGATACAGGTTGCTTACACTCTGGGACACGCCCGGCTTGGTGTGATCGCACGGGTAATTATTCCCGCGTCTCTCCCCGGTATAGTAGAGAACTTTCGTATCGTGCTTGGCTGGGCTTGGACATATGTGATCGTCGCTGAGTTCATTGCTGCACAAGAGGGATTGGGTTACCGAATCCTGCAATCCCAGAGATTTCTCAAAACCGAGACTATCTTTCTTTACATCCTGGTAATCGGCATTCTCGGTCTTGTCTTCGATCAAGTGATTAAGTACCTCTCACGATGGGCCTTACCTTGGGCAGAGGGATTTGAGAAATGACTGAGATATCGGTCGGACAAATGATACGTTTTGTCTGGACCAACAGCCCCAACAGATATTGGCGTCGCGATATCACATCATGAACACATCAGATCGAAACGCACACGTGGGAGAACGATCAACCGCGAGCACGACAAAACTTGAAGCCCTCAACATCTCCAAAACATTCCAAGGTCGAGGTAATCAGATTGTGGCACTCGATGATGTGACGGTACGAATTGCTGATGGTGGTTTTTATACCCTCATTGGGCACTCAGGATGCGGCAAGTCGACATTTTTGCGAATTGTTGCGGGCCTTCAAGAGGCAACGAGCGGAACAGTCCTGGTCGACGGAGTTGAACAGAGTGATCCATCTGCTGACCGAGGGATGGTTTTTCAAAGCTACACGTTGTATCCGTGGTTGAGCGTCATCCGAAATGTCGAATTCGGAACGCGTATGAAGTCGATGGCCAAGTCAGAACGTCGCAAAATTACTATGGACTACCTGGAGCTGGTGGGTTTAACGGACTTTGCGAACTCTTATCCCAAAGAACTTTCGGGCGGCATGAAACAGCGGGTCGCAATAGCCCGTGCGCTGGCGAATCGACCTAAGGTGCTTTTGATGGATGAGCCGTTTGGTGCTCTAGATGCCGAGACGCGAGAGAGCATGCAAAATCTGCTTCTTCAGATTAGGGAGCGGGAGAAGAGTACGATTATTTTCGTGACGCATGATATGGATGAAGCCGTCCTTCTTTCAGAGACGGTAGGCATCTTGTCGGCGCGACCGGGCCGTCTCAAACAAGAGGCCCGCGTTAAACTTCCCTATCCGCGAACGGCCGACCTTAAGATGACAGCGGATTTCCTTGATGCAAAAAGGGAGCTTTTAGAACATTTCAGAACCGTATAGTTGAGTGGATCCGCAGAGTTTATCGCTTAGCTCGACGGCGCTCGGTAAATCGGATGGGAGCAAACACAGCCATTGTTCTTCCGCCATCCGCACCACTAAGGCATGCTCCGGCTCCAGAACCAACACGGCACCATCCAATAGCTGTTGATTGTATCCCGTCAGCGAAAGTCGGACTTTGAGGGGTAATTGAATAAGAGAGAGTTTTAGCTCATCGTAACCTTAGTAAAAGGAGGCGATGATGACCAAGAGCAACTACCCCAAAGAC
>JAOTWM010000493.1 GCA_029862885.1 Gammaproteobacteria bacterium | reverse complement strand
TCGGGGCGCTGAGCCAACATCTTCGCTGTGACTGCAAAGGTTTGTTCCATGATCGGCGCAGCACCTTTTTCCTTCGCCAGAGCCAGCGCTTCCTTCCAGCCGGCTATCGCAAGCTGACGGGACACTCGTTCCGTAAACTCTATGGACTCGGCAGAGCCGTAGCGCATACGAAGCATGGTGAGCGCTGAACCCAGACCCAGAAAACCCATACCGTGGCGACGCTTTTGCGCGATCTCAAAGCGCTGCTCAGGAAGCGGTAACCCGTTGATCTCGACGACGTTATCGAGGAGGCGTGTGAACACCGACGTAATCTCCCGAAACCGATCCCAGTCGAAGCGCGCGTTGTCGGTAAACGGCTCGTCCACGAACATCGTGAGATTGATGGATCCCAGCAAGCAGGCGCCATACGGCGGCAAAGGTTGTTCACCACAGGGGTTCGTCGCACGGATCTCCTCACAGAACCAGTTGTTGTTCATCTCGTTGACTTTGTCGATCAGGATAAAACCCGGCTCGGCGTAGTCATATGTGGATTGCATGATTAGATCCCATAAGTGCCGCGCCTTGATAATGCGATAAATACGGCATGCCACACGGCCCGCATCGTCGGTGACGTATCCATCAGTAATCGGCCATTCGCGCCAAATGAATTGACTGGTATCTTTGAAGTTCGGATGTTCGTCCTGAACCTCCTGCTCAGAGACCGGAAACGCCAGCGGCCAGTCACCGCCCCGTTTCACGGCGTCCATGAACTCGTCGGTAATCAGTAGTGACATATTGAACTGCCGTAACCGTCTGGATTCGCGCTTGGCACGGACAAAATCAACAACATCCGGATGCCCCACATCAAAGGTTGCCATTTGCGCACCGCGGCGACCGCCAGCCGAAGAGATGGTGAAGCACATGCGATCGTAAATATCCATAAACGAAAGCGGACCCGAGGTGAATGCCCCCGCCCCGGAGACATACGCACCTTTCGGGCGCAAGGTGGAAAATTCGTAGCCGATGCCGCATCCGGCTTTCAAAGTCAGTCCCGCTTCGTAGACCCGGCGTAGAATACCGTCCATTGAGTCGTGAACCGCCCCCGATACCGTGCAGTTGATGGTCGAAGTTGCAGGCTTCTCCTTGTCCGCGCCGGCGTTCGACACGATGCGGCCCGCGGGAATAGCCCCGTTACGCAGCGCCCACAAAAATCGTTCGTACCAGTGCGCGCGGTTTTCCTCACTCTCAAGGTATGCCACGGTGCGGGCGACACGCTGATAGGTGTCATCCAGAGTCTCGTCGACAATGCGGCCGTCGTGGGTGCGCAGGCGATACTTCGTATCCCACACATCGCGGGCGACGGCTTGCATGGGTATTTCGTGCTTGGTTGTTTTATCGGTTGTTTTTGTAGAAGCGTTCTTCATCGGTTACAAACGGTGGTCAGAAACCATTAAGTTTACTGTTAAGTTGATCTGCGATCGAGCGGATTTGATTAAGAAACCGATATTCATCCGACTTCCGCAGTGCATGCCCTCCTCGTTCTGCATAGGGGTTTAACGCACCGGATTAAACGTGACCACAGCAATCTGGGCGGCCGCGCTGCACCGCGACTCACGTCAACCTGCCATTGGACGGACGCAACAACCAGTGTTCATCTCGAGCCGAAAGAGAGCCACGGACGGTGTCTTTCCACCCTTTAAGAATAACTGGGGGAGGGCCTAAGCTCCGACCCTCCCCCAAATGTCGTGCGGCCCAAGGAGGCACCGCGGCATTTTCTTATTATTATTTAGTCGAGCCCCTGTTGTTGTGCGATTGCGTTCCTGATTCGGTCTATCGTCAATGACTCGACGCAACGGTAATAGATTCGGTCGCGATATCACCTAATTGCTCGCGGATCCGCCGTACGACTTCCGGTGAACCCTGAATTTCGTAATGCAGGTTTGCGAAATCCTCGCCCACCACCCACACACGCGGCGGCCGACCTGTCACCGGATCGCAAATGTCACCAAGCTTTCGGTTGATTTCGCGAATCATGAATATCAAGGTTTCCCGCTCCGCCGAATCACCGAAGTACAACGGATCGACAAAACGACCACCGATTTCGAATTTGACATCTAGCATAATGTTATCTCTGTTTTTCCCTTCGTATACCCTTGAAGCGTTCGTTATCGCTTTTTACTTCAATAAATCTCCCGCTGGTCGTGTCCCGCTTAACCCAGCGATTGATCCTGCCGTTGAAAAACTGCGATCGGTGTCTGACGGCGCCGTGGCGGTGGCCGTCGTGGGCAGTCGAAATAGTGGCCATGGTATGTACCTCTCTTGATCAATCCCAGCTCAATGATCCCCCCGTTTGGTACTCAATCACGCGGGTCTCGAAGAAGTTTTTCTCTTTCTTGAGGTCCATCATCTCACTCATCCACGGAAACGGATTGCTGGCGCCCGGATAGAGTTCGGACAACCCGATCTGGCTGCAGCGCCGGTTGGCGATGAATTTCAAATATTCGTTAAACATATTCGCGTTCAATCCAAGCACACCACGCGGCATGGTGTCATGGGCGTAACGGATCTCCAATTCTGTGGCCTCGGTGATCATCTTGTGTGCTTCACGCCGGAAGTCCGTGGTCCACACATGCGGGTTTTCGATCTTGATCTGGTTGATCACGTCGATGCCGAAGTTCATATGCATCGATTCGTCGCGCATGATGTATTGAATCTGCTCGCTGGTGCCCATCATTTTGTTGCGACGGCCGAAGCTCAGAAGCTGCACAAATCCGACATAGAAGAAAATACCCTCGAATACGACATAGAACGCGATCAAATCGCGCAGCAAGCGCTGATCGTCTTCCGGCGTGCCGGTCTGGAAATCAGGATCGACAAGGGATTGCGTGTACGGCAGTGCCCATGCCGCTTTGTCGTGGACCGTGGGTATTTCGCGGTACATATTGAACACTTCTGCCTCGTCGAGTCCCAGACTTTCGACGCAGTATTGATATGCATGCGTGTGCACGGCTTCCTCAAAAGCCTGCCGCAAAAGGTACTGGCGGCATTCGGGATTGGTAATGTGCTGATATACCGCGAGCACCAGATTGTTCGCGACCAACGAGTCGGCGCTCGCAAAAAATCCGAGGCTGCGTTTGATGATAGTCCGCTCGTCATCGGTCAAGCCCGCCGGATCCTTCCACATTGAGATGTCCGCCGACATATTGATCTCCTGCGGCATCCAATGGTTGGCACACCCATGCAGATACTTCTCCCAGGCCCACTTGTACTTGAATGGCACCAGCTGATTCAGATCGGCCTTACAGTTGATGATCTGTTTGTCATCCACCTGAACGCGCGATGCGCCCATCTGCAGGTTCTCGATTCCGATGGCGCCGGCGTGCCGGTCGGCGTCCGCTGGCAGGGCCGCGGAACCCCCCTCAAGCAATGATGCCACCGCACCATCGGGTTCCAACATCGGCTCCGGGTGGGCCCGACCCTCAATTCCAGTCGTACTTGCTGCCTCGTCCCAACTTAACATCCGCGCACCTCTCTGCATTTTTATTGGTGGTGAGATTCCCGAAAGCGGTGCACCGCCTCGCAGTATCGGGTTCACCTTTTATTGACTGCTATCTTAGTTCTCCAACCCTCTCTCCATCCCTATGCCCTCCCCCTGTGAAGGGGGAGGGATAAGGAGACGCTCCTTGTCACCGGGAGGAGGAGAAAGCCGGTCGCTACTGACAAGCTTCGCACTCCGGGTCATCGATAGCGCATGCGTTCGACGCAGCGGCGCCTGTGGGCTCCGACTGCACCCGGTTGAGCTTGCCATCGGCGATAGTGCTCTTTTCCGAATGCGTCGCGCCCATGGTTCTCAGGTAATACGTGGTCTTCAAACCCCGCTTCCAGGCCAGCTTATACAACGCATCCAGTTTGGGCCCGGACGGTTCCGCCATGTACAGGTTTAAGCTCTGTGCTTGATCGATCCACTTCTGCCGCC
>JAOTWM010000492.1 GCA_029862885.1 Gammaproteobacteria bacterium | reverse complement strand
CACCGACGTACAGCTCAGTCTTAATCGCCACACCTTCTTCGATGAGCAACCGGTTGACACGTTGGCCACTCGGCCCGGTTTGATGTGTGACCAGGTTCATACCGAGTATGTCCGAACTGGATTGCCGCACTTCGTCGAGCGAGCGCGCAATTTTGACGCCACCACCTTTGCCGCGGCCACCGGCATGTATTTGCGCTTTCACGACCCAGACATCGCCACCCAGCTGCTCCGCCGCCACGACTGCCTCATCGCTTGAAAAACAGGCGATACCCCGTGGAGTTACCACCCCGAAACCACGCAGTAATTCCTTTGCTTGATATTCGTGAATTTTCATCGCTTGTCCTAATGTAAACGATAATGAGAAATCGATTTATACTGACTGTTCGACGGCCGCAATAACCCGCGGCACGATCCGCTCACGCAAACGCGGATCGAACTGTTTGGGAAGTATGTAATCCGTACCAAATTCCATGCTGGTCACCTGATACGCCTTTAGTACGTCGTCGGGTACCGGATCTTTGGCCAATTCCGCCAACGCGTATACCGCGGCAATCAGAACCTGCTGCGTAATCTCAGTCGCACGCGCGTCCAGCACTCCACGAAATACGAACGGGAAGCACAATGAATTATTGACCTGATTCGGAAAATCGGAGCGGCCGGTCGCAATGATCGCATCGTTGCGCGCGTTGCGCACCAGTTCGGGCCGGATCTCGGGTTCAGGATTCGCGAGAGCAAAAACGATCGGTCTATCCGACATCGTCTTCACCATCGCCTCCGATATCAACCCCGGTCCGGATACTCCGATCACAGCGTCCGCACCGACCATTGCTTCCGCCAGCGTGCGGGTCGGTGTATCGACGACAAACGCTTGTTTGTGGATGTTCAAGTCGGTGCGCCCACCATGAAGTACACCTTTGCTATCCACAGCCAGGATGTGTTCGCGGCGCACGCCGAGCGCACACAACAATCGTCCGGTGGCCAAGCCGGCCGCACCTGCACCGAGCATCACAATACGCACATCCTCCAGACGTTTACCTTGGAGTTCAAGCGCATTCAACAAACCTGCACTCGTTATCACCGATGTGCCGTGTTGATCGTCATGAAATACTGGGATATTCAGGCGTTCGCGTAATGCACTTTCTATCGCAAAACATCTCGGAGCGGAAATATCCTCAAGATTAATAGCGCCAAAGGTTGGCGCAATATTTACTACAGTTTCAATGAAGGTTTCGGTGCTTGGCGCGTCAATTTCGATATCAAACACGTCAATATCGGCGAAGCGCTTGAATAACACGGCCTTGCCTTCCATGACCGGCTTACCGGCCAGCGCGCCGACATTGCCGAGGCCGAGCACCGCCGATCCGTCGGTAACCACCGCGACGAGATTGCCCTTATTGGTATATCGATACGCGGTTTCCGGATCACGATGGATCTCCCGCACCGGCTCGGCTACACCGGGCGTATAGGCCAAGGACAAGTCATCGGCGGTTGCGAAAGCCTTGGTGGGAGCGATCGAGATCTTGCCTGGCCGCGGTTCCTCGTGATATCGCAACGCTCTTTGTCTATCGTCCAAATCGTATCGCTTCCAAATGAGAAATTTGTTATACGCCCAACCTACAACAGTGCCAACGTAGTGTACTACAACACTTATCCGCTCGCCGTTTCGATCGGTCGTTCGGGGTCGCGAATCCATTCGCTCCACGACCCAACATACAACCGCGAATCCGGTAAGCCCGCGATGTCCATCGCAAGCAAATTATGACAAGCCGTTACCCCCGAACCGCACATATGGACGATACTACTGGGCGCGGCCCCTGCGAGCAGATCAACAAATCGCCGCCGCAATTCTTCCCTCGGGCGAAACGTCCCCGCTGCCGTCAGGTTCCCCGAAAACGGCAGGTTTACGGCACCGGGAATATGACCCGCGACGGGATCGATCGGCTCTCGTTCACCGTGAAACCGTTGTGGATCACGCGCGTCGATTAGCATCCCACGCTGCAGCGCTTGTTGTTGCTGTAACTGTGCCGTCGTGCACCAACCGCTGTCGTCGGCATTCGTCGCGCTGAGGAGCCCCGTCGGGCTGGGGCTAACGGCCGCGGTGCCTGCGTCGAGTGCGCCGTCTACGGCTGTCCACGCCGCTATGCCCCCATCCAGCACTTGGGTCGCCGTATGGCGAACCCAATGCCGTAACATCCACCATAAGCGGGCCGCGATCGCGCCCCCGGAGCTATCGTATACAACAATTTCGGATTCGGGACCAATCCTCCAGTTTCGAAGTACTGCGGTAAAATCATCGGGGTGCGGCAACGGATGCCGGCCCGTCGTTGCCGACACGACACCAGCCAGATCGCGATCCAAATGCGCATAGACCGCTCCCGGTATATGACCCGAAAGATACTCGGCGTTACCCTGATCCGGGTCGGTCAACGAGAATCGGCAATCGATAATGCGTAGCGACCGATCGTCAAGCCGCGCGCGGAGTTCGTTGGCATCAATAATCGCGAGCATATGAATTACGCATCTCTCAATCTTACGTGCGGCTGGATAGTTGGCGGAGAGGGAGGGATTCGAACCCCCGGAAGGTTTCCCTTCAACGGTTTTCAAGACCGCCGCTTTCGACCACTCAGCCACCTCTCCTAAGGCGAGCCCGCCAGGGCTTGACGGCGCCTGGCAGCGCCTCGTTACAGTTTTGTAATCCCAACGCCGCCCTTCCCAGAACCCCTTGAATCATGAGCAAATGAGCCCCAATTATATCAGTAATGAACCGCGTACCCCGCTATCACTGGCGCTGAAGCAGCGTTATAATGCGCCGATATTTTCAAATTTGGAGAGTGGAATGAATCGAATGAACCCAGCAGTTGCAAGACCGGTTACAAGCGGACTGGCCGTCAACAAAGTTTTGAAGAACACCTACGCGTTACTCGCCATGACGTTGCTCTTCAGTGCGGCGACGGCGGGATTGTCAATGATCATGAATTGGCCGCATCCGGGGTTGATCATCACCCTGGTCGGTTACTTCGGGTTGTTGTTTCTGACCACCAAATTTCGGAACTCCGCACTGGGCTTGGTTTTCGTCTTCTTATTGACTGGTTTTATGGGAATCACGCTTGGCCCGATTATTAGTCTTTATGTGAACCACCTGCCAAACGGAGATCAGCTCGTCATGACCGCGTTCGGTGGAACCGGGGCGATCTTTCTCGGTCTTTCCGGGTACGTGCTGACGACTCGAAAGAATTTCTCGTTTATCGGTGGAATGTTGTTCGTAGGGATACTAGTGGCCTTTCTGGCAGGAATAGGCGCTGCGATATTTTCGATCCCGGCCTTATCGCTGGCCGTATCGGCCATGTTTATTCTGCTGATGTCGGGATTAATCCTCTACCAGACCAGTGAAATTATTCACGGTGGTGAGACCAACTATATTATGGCCACTGTCACCTTGTTTGTATCTATATTCAATATTTTCACGAGTCTGCTGCACATACTCGGAATTTTTGGCGACGACTGATTACGATATTGGTATTCGATTTTCAAAACCCCGCTTCCGGCGGGGTTTTGTTTTATGATAATGGCGACACGCTACGGGCCTTGCGTAGTTTACCGACTAACAGCGAGGAACCGACAAAATAGCAGGCAAACCCGGTGAGAAATCCGTAAAACATGATCGACTCCGGAATCGGAAGATACTCACCTGCAAGTCCGATCACACCAAATACCGCTGCACTAGCGACGACGACCAGCAGTGTAGTGCGCGATTCCAGTCCTAAATCGCGCAGAATATGATGATAGTGGGTACGATCGGCCTGAAACGGCGAGGATCGTTCCAGTATGCGCCGCAGCATGACCCCGACAGTATCGAATAGAGGGATTGCAATTATCCACAACGCGGTCACCGGGCGGATCGCTCGGTCTTCACCTTGGGACAACCCGATAAGAAACCAACACAGCAGAAAACCCAAGAACAAGCTGCCGG
>JAOTWM010000491.1 GCA_029862885.1 Gammaproteobacteria bacterium | reverse complement strand
CCTGGCCGCGGCGGACGCAGCGAAGGCAGCCATCGATCATCGGCTGGTCGTGCTTCAGGGGCGATGTCGAGTTGATGTTGGTGTACATGCGCGGCGTGGCACGGAATTCCTCCTCGGAGAGCCCGCCCGCGATCCGCACCATCTCCATCACGTCCTCGACCCGCTCCTTGCCCAGCGAATAGGCATGCATCACCTTGTCGGTGAGCGTGAGCTTGTCGAAGAGCACGTCGAGATGGCGCACACTTGGGTGGATATCGACCGGCTCGACCGGATAGCCGCCGGCGAGATGAATGCAGTTGAAATATTGGGTGAACTTCATCAAGTCGCGAAAACTTTCACGATCGCCGACACGCCGGCCGCGGTCTAAGTCGGAACAATTCGGCGGGCTGGAAACATTGACGAATATCATGTTGTCCCCACCCACGGTGACCTGGCGGGATTCATTTCTGGGCGTGATGGTAAATTCCGCCGGCGCCTTTGCCACCTGTTCCATCACAAAGTCGCGATCCATACGCACGTTGTTGGAACCCGCTGCGACCGTACATCCCGCCGCTTTCAGAATTTGTTTGGCTTCTTCATTGAGAAATTCAATGCCAATTTCCTCGAGCACGCGCATAGCGCCGTCGTGGATGGCGTGAACGGCATCTTCCGACAATGGTTCGGTCGGTTTATCGGAATTAACCGGCAACGTCCAGGGAAGTTGTTTGATAGCCTGTTCGGATGTGGCACGTCGCGGATTGCCGGCACGGCCCGCGCCGCGCCGGCCACAACGTCGTACTCGCTTAGACTGATCTGCCATGCGTTGTTATCGCTAGCGTTTACGGGTGCCGGACAGGTGAATCTTACGTAAATTTAGTACTCTATCGAGGCAGGAATCATAAATGCGCAGAATTCGGAATGTTCCTGCGCCGAACGGCGTAGCGATTTGATAGCCGGTGTTAATAGCCTGCCCGACCCATAATCGCCGGGTCATTTACTTCGAATACTCCGATAGCCTTAAATCTTTTCTATCAGCGATTTGATGTAGTCGATGCGTGACGCCACATCTTCTTCCAACAGCCGCACTTCGTCGACGATCAGGCTGCGCGAATCCTGCTTTGCGGCCCTAGCTTCTATAAGTTGATCAAGCTCCTCGACTGCGTATCTAAACGCCGGCGCACTTTCATAGACGATTGCAGCCGTCCGCGTACCGCTATCCACCATCGTGGTCTTCTTTATACGTTCGAACTTGTACTTTCTGCTAACCGGCAGAATCGACCCCTTCTTCCTTTTATAAATGATTCGCAGGATATCGGTGGTTTCAACCGTGTACAGCGCATAGCGTTCGATTTCCTCGGGATGCTGAATTCCCATCTCCGTCAATGCCTTGTATTTAGTCATCTGCTTTTCCGATTGGGTTCCTGCATTTTTTGGTTGGGCTATCGAATCGGGACTTCTATTGGCTTATCTTTGCCGATTTTCTCATATCCGTGCAGTATTTTCTGAGTATGTCGCTCTGCTTCCTGCAATTGATCGATGGTCAGGTGGCACGTAATCTGGTGACCGGCTTGCAGTTCGCGAATTGGTGGGTGCTCTGTATCGCAAGTACCATCTATACCCATCGGGCAACGATTGTAGAATGGGCAACCGACTGCCGTAATTTCTACGCCCTTGGCGATACCGACCGCCATTTCCCGCTTTTGCATCGTATCTTCCAACCACCCGATGCGAAGTTCCGGTACCGAGCTAATCAAAAGACGGGTATACGGATGGAAAGGAGGCGTTAACACTTCATCGGTCGGCCCCTGCTCAACGACCCGACCGGCATACAGCACCACGATCTCATCGGCGAAAGAAGCCACGGTCGATAAATCGTGGCTGATAAACACGAATGACACCCCGGTTTTATCGCGCAGTGCCGTCAGTAGCTTGATGACATTCGCGCCGACGATGCTATCCAGCGCAGAAGTCACCTCATCACACAACATGACCTCCGGTGATGCAGCGAGGGAACGCGCCATATTGATACGTTGTTTCTGCCCGCCGGAGAGCTCCATGGGGTATCGACTGGCGAATTCCGCAGGCAGTTCCACCATTTCGAGAATTTCTGCGACTTTTGCTTGTTTCGCCTTGCCGGTGATGCCGTGGTAAAACTCTAGAGGTCGCCCGAGAATATCGCCAATAACTTGCTTGGGGTTCAGTGCCGTATCCGCCATCTGGAACACAAACTGGACCTTTTGCAACTCTTCGAGTTTGCGGTCTTCGAGACTGCCTTGCAGCTCATTGCCATCAAGTATCACATCGCCTTTGGCCTGCGGCAGCAACCCCGCCATCACTCTGGCCAGGGTAGATTTGCCGCACCCCGACTCGCCGATTACACCGACAACATGGCCATTTTGGACTTTTACGTTGACATCACGCAATACCGCAACAGCCGGTTCGCCATTTTCGATTTTGCCGTACCCGGCAGTCATGTTTGCGACTTCGAGATTCGCAATAACCCGGTCGTGATCACCGGTCAGTGCAACCCCCATACCGGCCACCGGTTTAGGCCGTACCGCATCCATCAGCCGACGCGTATAAGCGTGGGTCGGACGGTTGATGATCTGGTCTGCCGACCCCTGTTCCATGACTTCGCCGCTGTACAACACGACGATGTGATCTGCTACTTGTGCGACCACGGCCAAGTCATGGGTCACGTAAATGGCTGCCGCGTTTTCTTCCTTGATGACCTTTTTAAATGCTTTAAGCACTTCGATCTGGGTAGTCACGTCGAGTGCGGTGGTTGGTTCATCCAGCACCATCAGATCCGGATTGCCGCACAACGCCATTGCCGCCATCAAGCGTTGCAGTTGTCCGCCGGAGACCTGGTGCGGATAGCGAAATCCGATACGGTTCGGGTCCGGTAATTCCAGGGCATGATAGAGCGCCACTGCCCGCTTGGTCGCTTCTTCCTGTGTAAGGACGCCATGGAGCACAGCGGATTCCGTCACCTGTTCGCCAATGGTAATGGCCGGGTTAAAGGTTGCCGCGGCACTTTGAGCCAGATACGCTACATTCGCTCCCCGAATTTCGCGCTGCCTTAACGGTGCCATGGTCAATACGTCCTCACCGTTGAGCAACACTTCTCCACCGGTAAACTCCAGTCCGGGCTTGGTGTAAGCCAAGGATGCCAGTGAGATCGTGGTTTTACCGGAACCGGATTCGCCAATCAGGGCCACCACCTGGCCTTTATAAATGTCAAAAGAAACGCCCTTAACAATGGGTATTTCCACGCCTTCATCGTTGTAGGCACTGATCTTGAGGTCTTTAACTTCGAGCAGTTTATCCATGGTTCTATACCATTTTCTTTGCGAGCATGCCGCCGGATTTGGCGGAAACATCATCGACGATCAGGTTGATCGCAATGGTAAATGTCGCGATTGCCAAAGCGGGCCATATAGCGGCGTAAGAACCATAGGTTAACCCCTGTAGATTTTCCCGCACCATGCTGCCCCAATCGGAGGCAGGCGGCTGCACACCCAGTCCAAGGAAACTCAGACTGGAGATAAATAACACCACGAACACCAGCCGGAGTCCAAAGTCGGTTGCCAGAGGCATCGCCGCGTTGGGTAAAACCTCCGATTTGATAATCCACCAAACCCCTTCGCCGCGGGCCCTAGCCGCTTCGACGAAGTCCTGCACCATGATATCCTGGCCCAGTGCTCGTGCAATACGAAATACACTGGTCGCATAGATCACGGCGGCCGTTCCGATAAGAATCGGTATCGACGACCCCAGTGCGGCGATGACTATCAACCCCAACATGATCGTCGGCAAGGCAAGGATCGCATCATTGACACGACTGATGCCCATATCTATCCAACCGCCTTTGACCGCAGCTAAAATACCGAGGGTAATCCCCATCAGATAGGCGAAAAGTGTGGCGACAAGTGAAATACCGATGGTATTTCTGGCACCAAAGATTATTCTCGAAAGTGTATCCCTGCCCAG
>JAOTWM010000490.1 GCA_029862885.1 Gammaproteobacteria bacterium | reverse complement strand
CGATCGATTCCCGGAAATGCCCATCGCCGGACTGTACGGCCATGACCAAATCGCTCACGTAGACGGCCATAACCGAATCTATCAGTTCGCCACAGCGATGGCATTACTCGCGCCAGTAACGGATTGATGTACGGTTCCGACCGCCAACAAATGCGCCGCGTGTTTTTCGACGCCTGGAAAAAATTTCGGAACAACGAGCCATTAGTCGGTGTAGAACCGCTGATCGTTGCGGTCGCGCAGCAACATCCAGAATATCATGCTGTGCTCGACAATTCGGAGCGACACAGCCAACGAGACTATTATTCCGAACTCGGGGACAGCAATCCCTTTCTTCATATGGGCATGCATATTACACTGCTGGAACAAATACAGATGGATACTCCGAAAGGAATACGGAGTTGCTTCCGCCAGTTACAGGCCAACGGCGACGACGAGCATCAGGCGCAACATCGAATGATGGTCTGCCTCAACGCATATATCAGCCGTATTCAGATCGATGGCGCAGCTGCTGGCGCGGATGACTATTTGTCGTGCTTGCAGAGTCTCGCTCAGAAATTCTGATCCGATAGGCGGGATCGGCGGAACCTTGGCCACGATACGCGGTCTGTATGCAACAGTTTATTGCTAAAATTCTGTTGCTCGCGACGCTAAATTGACAGCACGAATCAGATGCTAATTGACGATATTGCAATTACGATGAATGCCGCCGATGTTAGCGCACCACGGCTTGACGCTCATGGATTCAATACGACCCTGCTGCGCCATGGCATGCCGACATTGAGCCGCGCCGCGATCAGTCAACTACAAATCAACCTCGGAAAACTTTGCAACCAAGCCTGCAACCATTGCCATGTCGACGCCGGCCCTAAACGCACGGAGGTAATGGAGTGGCCGACCATGCAGCGCATAATCGATTGGGTGGCCGTACACAGCATCAATAGTATCGACATCACCGGTGGCGCACCCGAACTCAATTCGCACTTTCGAAAGATGGTGGATGCGTTCGTTGGCTTGGACGCGAAGGTAATCTCGCGTTGCAACCTCACGGTACTTTTCGAATCCGGTCAAGAAGACCTTGCGGCGTGGTACGCGCAACGGCGAGTGCATATTGTCTGTTCGCTACCTTGTTATTCTGAGAGTAACGTCGATGCGCAACGCGGCAAGGGCGTGTTCGGCAAAAGTATCCGCGCGCTGCAATTGCTGAATGGGCATGGCTACGGCACTGATCCGCAGCTAAAACTCGATCTCGTTTATAACCCCGGCGGTCCGACGTTGCCGCCCCCTCAACATCAACTCACTGCCGAATACAAACAACGATTGCTTGACGATTTCGGCATTCGCTTCAATCAGTTATTCACGATCACGAACCTACCCATCAACCGCTTCGAACATTACCTCGAGCGCACCCAACAACTCGCGAGCTACCAGCAACTGCTGGAAGACAATTTCAATCCCAGCACTGTCGAAGGATTGATGTGCCGCCACCTTGTTAGCGTGGATTGGAACGGCCGTCTCTACGATTGCGATTTCAATCAAATGCTGGACATGCCGATGCCTGCGAATCGCGGCACATTCCTCTGGGATCTCGACGGCACCCGAATCGAAGGTCAGAAAATCGCAGTCGGGCGGCATTGCTTCGGCTGCACCGCCGGAGCCGGTAGTAGCTGCGGCGGCGCACTTACGTAATTAATCGATACCGCGCTGTCGCGCCGCTTCGAAAAGTAAAATACCCGTTGCGACCGAGACGTTGAGGCTCTCGACCGCACCCGCCATCGGAATACTCACAAGAAAATCGCATTTTTCACGGGTCAACGCACGTAATCCTCGGGCTTCAGCGCCTAGCACCACGGCCACAGAATCCTTTAGGTCGGCCGCGTAATACGGCTGCGGGGCGTCCAGCGCCGCACCCACCACCCATAACCCGGCCTGCTGCAAAGCGACGATCGCGCGGCCAATATTGGGCACAGTGGCGATATTTAACGACTCAGCCGCCCCGGCGGCAACTCGGCGTACGGTAGCTGTCACGGCGCTCGATCGGTCGCGTGGCAGGATCACCGCATCGACCCCGGCGCCTTCGGCACTGCGCAAGCACGCACCGAGGTTGCGCGGATCCTCGATACCGTCCAACACCAACACCAGTGCGCGTTGCGGAAGGCCGGCGACCACCGCTTTAAATTCCAATGCGGCGCCGCGGCGCTGATACGCAACAACACCCTGATGTTTGGCCCCGGCGGCCGCGCGATCAATCGCGTCACGGCTGCAATGCTCGACTAAAACGTCGTGCGAAGCGGCTGTATCGAGCAACTCTTGCGTGCGCCGATCGCGTCGCTCACGGTCGATCAGGATGCGATCGATTTTGTCGGGATGGCGCGATAGCGAGCCGTTAACGGCATGAAATCCGCATAATACATCGTGTGTCATCGCTGGTTGACCCTGATGAAACTAGAACTCATTAAAGTACTTTTGTTTATGCAGGCCACGCATTGGCGGTCATGAATTAACCACGGATCGGACTGGCTACAATATTGGACCGGCAGAAGATCAAGCGCTTTTTCTTCAGTCGTTTCTGAAAAGCGTCATATTTGGTTGTCGGCAAGGAGCCCGAGAAGCCGGCGCGGAGTTTACATGAGAGTATATGAGCATCGGAAGTCGCAGGGCAGCGCTACCGTGTCCATTCTCTCGCTCATTACCTACATCTCTGTAGGCAACGCCGCCGACGGCCAAAAAGGGAGTTTTTCAGGATCGACGAGCTATGATCGCCGCTTGCGGCGCATGGACTTGGCCGAACCCTTTCGCTTGCTCTTAACCGCGCCGACACGTTTACCCTTCGCGTGTTCTCCTACCAGGCGAAAATCGATGCGGGCGTCATCGAGATTGGCGCGCATCACTTTCACATTAACGATATCACCGAGGCGAAATACCTGACCTGAGCGATCCCCAGTCAACCGGTATTTAACCGGGTCGTAATGATAATAATCGTTACCGAGCTCGGTGATATGGACCAAGCCTTCGATATGGCTTTCGACCAGACGTACAAATACCCCGAAATTGGTAACGCCACTGATCGTGCCGGAAAATTCCTCGCCGACTTTGTCGAGCATATATTCCACCTTCAGCCATTGTTCCGCATCACGAGTCGCGTCGTCGGCACGCCGCTCCGTCATCGAGCAGTGCTCGGAAATATCCTGATGCGCCTGTTGCAGAGATTTGCTACGCGAGCCTTTGCGTTTCTGCGCCGACTTGATCATCCGGTGCACGAGTAGATCCGGATAGCGGCGGATCGGCGAGGTGAAATGGGTATATAGATCGTAATTCAGTGCAAAATGTCCGACAGCTTCGGTGCTGTACACGGCTTGTTTGAGACTGCGCAACATCACCACCTGAATAATGTCGATGACTTCGGGAAAACGCTGGGCCGCGGTAATTGTATCGGCGTAATCCGCCGCCGTGGGTTTTGGCCCGCCGCCCAACTGCAACCCGAATTCCCCCAAAAAACGGCGCAGGTCGAATAAACGATCTGCATCGGGCACCTCATGAATGCGAAACAGTGGAGCATCGCAGTGTTCGGCGATGTATTGCGCCGCACAAATATTAGCGGTCAACATACATTCTTCGATGAGTTTGTGGGCGTCATTGCGATGCTGCGGCTCGATGCGATCGATCTTATGCTGAGCATCAAAAATGATTTTCGTCTCCGGCAATTCGAGATCGAGTGAGCCGCGTTGTTGCCGGCGTCGGCGCAGCAAACCATATAACTCGTACAGATTGTCAAAACTCTCCTGTAACGGCCGATATTTCCTTCGCAATTGCGGTTCGCCGTCCACCAAGATTTTTGCGACATCGGTATAAGTCATGCGCGCCTTGGAACATATCACGGCCTCGTAGAATTCATAGCCCTTGAGCGCACCGCGTTTGCCCAGCGCGATCTCGCACACCAATGCGAGACGTTCGACATCCGGACGCAGCGAACAAATCCCGTT
>JAOTWM010000489.1 GCA_029862885.1 Gammaproteobacteria bacterium | reverse complement strand
AAATTTTTGTTGCACCGCTTATTCGCCGTTGACGGAAATCGTAATCCGAGTTGCCGATTTACCACACCCGACGTGCTATTTCGCTTGTTTCAGACACCCTGTGTATTAGTAGCACTAAATTCAGGTTAGTCCATAATTGCAGACATATTGCCCGATATTAATTATAAATTTTAGCAATAGCCGCGCCATAACGCCTTGACGAAGATCAATTTCCTAGACCTGTACTGGCCTGCCACTGCCGACAGTTACGTGGGCTCGCTGCCGTGCGCCGGCCGGGAATCCACCGGCGTCTCCGGCGTCAGTTGGGCGGCACTGGTCTTGGGCTTGGCATTGCCCGCAACATAGCCCGCACGCACGGTGGCGATGTGGAACTTCGAAACCGCCCACAAGGTGGGCTGATCGCCGGAATCGGCGACCTGCTTGATGTAATTGACGACATCTTCTCGTTCGGGCTACCGATACGATTACCAATCTTTGCAACATGCGATTAGACGGTCGACCACTATTTTTGTTCTTGGATTTTCTCTATAGAGATACAAAAGCGACAGCGCGATCCACAGTGTGGCGAGCAATCCCAAGCTCGATGGAAGGGACACAGGAGTACCAATAGAAAACAGCGCAGCCAGAGTTAATGTTAACAGGAGCGGTAAACGGAAAATGTGTAATGCTTCATTAGTTCGTTTCTCTAGAAAATAATACAACCCCACAATACTTTGCCCCATCAAAATAGCAATGATCAACGGCTCGGTAAATTCTCCAAACCAATGCAACAGGAGCAGACCCATCCAGGTCACACATACGCTCGCACATAGCACACAGAATGTCCATTTACTAATACTTTTCACAACTAAAAAAACAACAAAAAGTGCTGTAATCACAAGCAAAACAAGGAATACGTCGTTCATGCCGCGAGCTCGATCACAAATGCCGCCGTTATGAGTACGACGAGCGTAATGGCCATGCCCTGAAACGGAAACATCTTTCCGCCGCGGGCGAGTGCCAGCTTTCTACTGAGGTAGGGTGACAGCAGTATCAGTACGCCGCCAACAGTTGCACCCACTACGAATAGGTTGATCACAAATGTCGCTCCGTATTCTCCCCAAAACGGTAGATACACGGAGGTGTAGTCAGCAAGGGCGGTCCGCAATGGAAAGATAGTGGTAACAAACGAGAAGATCGCCAGCACTGTTTTCTGTCTCGGTACGTATTGTTTCTTGATTAGCCGTGCGATCCAAATTCCAAGCGCGACCGCAAACGCACCCAGGAATATACCTACAGACATGGGCCCCACCCCCAACTTGGTAGCGCCCAGGGCTACAACACCTGCACCGGCTGTGCATAAAGGACAATGCGCGTGCGCCGGTGTCGACACAAGCAACTTGAGCGCTAGTAGTCCAATGAAAGAAGTTGACGCTATTTTCGTAGAGTTTCTCACTATTCAATGTCTCTCAGAGCTCGTCATACATGGATATTTTGCCGTTCTTAAAGGAATAGATTTTCCACGCCTCATTCTTCGATCCGGGCATCCCGGGCGATCCGGAGGGCATGCCTGCCATGGCGATGCCGTCGATCGCCGGTTTTTCGGTGAGTAGTTTATCCACCACGTTGGAAGGTATGTGCCCTTCAACGATGTAGTCGCCAATTATGGAGGTGTGACAACTCTTCAGCGAATTGGAAATACCATACTTGCGTTTGATTGCCGGCATGTCTTGGTCTTGCATGTTCACGACTTTGACCTGGTAACCGTTACTCACCATGTGATCCTTCCACCCATTGCAGCATCCGCAGGTGTAGGATTTATAGAGTGTGATGGTCTCTTTCGGCGCCGCATTGGTGCCGCAGCCGACAATCAACATTGCCAATCCTAGAACAGGTATGACTTTAAAGTTTTTCATGAATGGTTCTCCTAAATTTACACATAGGCTTGAAATAAATATTCAACCGATTGTGGAAAACACTGGAAAGGTGTTCAGCAGCCAGAATCCAAACGTGGATAAATAACCGGTGATCATAGCGATCCCAGTCACAATCAAAATCACACCGGCCACGATGTGCAGAGTCCTGCCCATCCGGCGCATGTTTTTGAGCCGGGTAAGGAATTTGTCGGCGAACAGCGCCGTGGCTAGAAACGGCAAACTGAGTCCCACGGCGTACACGCTCAATAAGGCAATACCCTGATTCAAGGTCGCCGTCACCGCACTGGCGGTGAGAATCGCACCCAGAACCGGGCCGATACAGGGCGTCCACCCAAACCCGAACGCCAGACCCAATGCGAAGGCCGATACCGGTCCGCTGCCAGTCAGCTTCACCTGAACGCGCGTGTCCCGATGCAGGAACGGCAGCTTAATGATCCCAGTCATGAACAGGCCGAAGACAATGATAATGACACCGCCGACAATGTTGGTTTCATAACGGTATTTGAGCAACGACTGACCGAGCACCGAGGCGCTCGCCCCAAGAACAATAAACACCACCGAAAACCCAAGGACAAAAAACAGACTCAGCGCCAAAGCGGGTAAGCGCGCATAGAGCGGCTGCCCAGCCGACATATCGGTGACCGACTCCCCGGTAATGTAAGAGACATACGCAGGCACCAAGGGCAGCACACAGGGCGAGAAGAACGACACGAGTCCGGCCAGGAAGACCGCGGGTAAAGCCAGACCGGACAGCTCCGCCGCCATTACCCATCCCCCCCGATCATGGTTGTTCCCGCAAGTCCTTCATCAACGGCAACAGGGTCTCCCGCAACACCTTTGGAGTGATGGCGCCAATGTGCTTGTAGGCAATACGCCCCTGCCGGTCGACGACAAATGTCTCCGGTACACCATAAACCCCCCAGTCAATGGCGACCCGGCCGTTTTCGTCGGCTCCGGTGCGGGTATAAGGATCACCCAGCGCATCCAGCCACGCCGCCGCGTCTTGGGGCCGATCCTTATAATTGAGACCGTGAACAGGCACCACATTCTCCTGATATAACTGCATCAGCAGCGGGTGTTCGTCCTGGCAGGCGACGCACCACGACGCAAAGACATTCACCAGTGACACTTCGCCTTCGAGGTCTTTACTGGATAAACCTTCAATACGGTCCTGAACCGGGGGCAGTGAAAACTCCGGAACGGGTTTCCCGATCAACGGCGACGGGACTTCACGCGGATTCAGGGTAAGACCGATGCCGAGAAAAATCGCTATCACCGCAAAAATCGCCAACGGCACGAGAAATCTAACCGGACGCGGGCCGTCAATCCGTCCCGTCACGCTAATCGAATCGTCGTCAGTCATAGTGTGCTTTTCCGACCGTTTGATAACCACGCAGAGGTGGCCCAATCAATAAACGGACAAATCCTGTGCTGATATAGGTCATGGTGGTGATTGCGCGACATTCAGACTTTCCACGCAATTATTTCCACCGGAGCGACTCGGCCAGTAGCAATATTTTCGATCATGTTTTTAACTTTAACGGGTGCCGTATCCCCCATAAGAATGTGAATCCCTAATGGGGGCGGTGCTATCGATGCAGCGGTTTTGGCGTGCAGTTGCTCGAAAAAATCCAGCGCAAATTCGCGCCGATTACGCTCCGCATCGACCGTAAATCCCGTGGTCTGCAGTGCTTCTTTATAATCCCCTGGCGTCGCCACTGCGCTGGTAGACGCGGTGGCTGCCCAAGGAATGGGATAGGTCAATTCTCCATCGCCAATCCGCATTACATCATAGATGCCGAACACGCCTTTCGGGCGTAGCACCCTGTGAATTTCTGTAAACAGGGCAGCCTTGTCCTCAATATTCATACCCACGTGCATCATGTAGGCGCCGTCGAAAGTGTCGTTATCAAAAGTCAGAGATAAGGCGTTACCCCGATTAAGAGTAATTCGATCGCCCAGACCGACCCACTCGCACAGTACCCGACCCGCGTCAATATATTCAGCGGTGAGGTCGATCCCGGTTACTCGAACGTTATATCGTTCGGCGACAAATCGGGACGTTCCACCGA
>JAOTWM010000488.1 GCA_029862885.1 Gammaproteobacteria bacterium | reverse complement strand
ACAACGTATCAAGAAACTCAAAGGTCCAATATTGTGTTTGGTGGGCCCTCCGGGTGTCGGCAAGACGTCGTTGGGACAATCCATCGCGCGCGCTACTAACCGTAAATTTATCCGTATGTCTCTCGGTGGTGTGCGCGATGAGGCGGAGATTCGCGGACATCGCCGTACCTATATTGGTTCGCTGCCCGGTAAGATTATTCAGAACATGGCGAAGGTCAAGACGCGCAACCCGCTCTTTATGCTGGATGAAGTGGATAAGATGTCAATGGATTTTCGCGGCGACCCGTCGTCGGCATTGCTCGAAGTTTTGGACCCGGAACAAAATCACGGATTCGGCGACCACTACCTGGAGGTTGATTACGATTTATCGGAAGTGATGTTTATTGCTACTGCCAACACACTAAATATTCCACCGCCATTGTTGGATCGCATGGAAGTGATTCGTATCTCCGGGTATACCGAAGACGAAAAGATTAATATTGCGATCCGCTATTTGGTGCCGAAGCAACGTACTAACAATGGCTTGTCCGACGATGAAGTGTCAATTACCAAAGCGGCGTTATATGACATCGTTCGGTACTACACTCGAGAAGCTGGGGTGCGCGGGTTGGAGCGCGAAATATCGAAGATCTTTCGTAAAGTAACCAAAGAGTTACTGTTATCGGAGGGGCGTCGCACGGCAGTCGCCATCAATCCTAAAAACCTCGCGAAATACCTTGGTGTGCGCCGCCATCGATTTGGCCAGGCCGACGAAAATAACCAGATCGGTCAAGTCACAGGATTGGCATGGACCGAAGTCGGTGGCGAACTGCTAAGTATCGAAGCCGTCATCGTACCGGGGAAGGGTAAGCAAATATTTACCGGCAAGCTCGGCGACGTAATGCAGGAATCGATTCAGGCTGCGATGAGCGTAGTGCGTAACCGCGCCGAAATATACAACTTGGAAGAAAGTTTCTATCAGACTCAAGACGTTCACGTCCATGTTCCGGAGGGCGCCACGCCGAAAGACGGCCCGAGTGCCGGTGTCGCGATGTGCACCGCAATTCTTTCCGCATTAACCGACAATCCGGTGCGTGCAAATGTCGCAATGACCGGCGAGATTACGTTGCGGGGCGAGGTATTGCCGATCGGCGGCTTGAAGGAAAAATTACTGGCCGCGCATCGCGGTGGAATAAAAACTGTAATCATTCCGAAAGAGAACGAAAAGGATCTAGTCGAAATTCCTGGCAACATAAAAAGTGATCTGGATATTCACGCCGTGCGCTGGATCGACGAAGTGTTAAAGATTGCGCTCGAACGATTGCCGTCCCCGGCGTCCACCGGTGAGGCCGAATCCGAGGCTGATAAATCCGGACCGAAAGGCACCGAAGAATCGCAAGAGCACGGCTCGGTCACCACCCATTAATAAGTGAAGTCTGCAAGATTTTAGCGCGGCACCGACGTTTTGAGCCTGGTTCATCTCCATTAACTGAACTAAGGCCTAATCGGGATGGCTCGGCTAGGTTATTGATTTGTGTAAAGATTGGATCGCCATAGAAAAAATTCTGACAGTTGGTGACGAGTTACCTTGACACGGGTTTTTTGCGCTTGGTATAAGGATTGAACACGCAGGGGAGGCGTGCCTGAATTCGTTCGACTCGAATGTAATTAAATTGCTTCTTCCTATAAACCTAAATTATTGCAACTCTTTCCCATACCAATAGAGGAACCGGAACGTGAATAAAGCGGAATTGATCGACTTAGTCGCAGACTCGTCAGACCTATCAAAATCTGCGGCAGCGCGCGCTGTTGATGCCGTGTTCGACGGAATCACCAGCAGTCTACGCGGTGGTGGCACCGTAACGATGGTAGGTTTTGGTACGTTTTCGGTGAGCGCGCGCAGCGCACGCACCGGACGCAACCCAAGAACCGGAGAGACAATTCAAATAGCGGCGTCGAAGACGCCCAAGTTTAAGGCTGGTAAAGCCCTGAAGGATGCCGTAAACTAGCGCGCCCTTTCGGGGTGCTTAGCTCAGCTGGGAGAGCGTCGCCCTTACAAGGCGAAGGTCGCAGGTTCGAGCCCCGCAGCACCCACCAGTACTGTCGGGAGCGGTAGTTCAGTTGGTTAGAATACCGGCCTGTCACGCCGGGGGTCGCGGGTTCGAGTCCCGTCCGCTCCGCCAGCTATAGAAATCAAGGCGAGGTTGCTACACGACCTCGCCGATTTTATTGGTTGGCGTCAGGCTCGACGAGCTGCCTGCGGAACGGGTGATGCGATCGGGCAATTTCGGTCAGCACCCGGCCGCGTGCTGCCGCGTATGAAACGATCCGCCATCATCGGCCCACACCTGCATAGCAATAGCAGTTTCTTCGGGAAGGGTTCTTGGCAACCGCCCGAGGTTGCTCCGGAATAGAACATATGCTCACAGCAATTCGAGAAAAAGCGACGGGTTGGATCGCATGGATAGTAGTCGGAATCATTACTCTTACGTTCGCATTGTGGGGAATCCAATCCTACTTTGAAGGCCCGAGTAGCGCCGAAGTTGCCGTAGTGAACGGTGCTGAGATCGAAAACGCGACCTACCAGAACGCATTGTCGGAACGCCGTCGGGCACTGGTTAACCGATTCGGAAGTAGTATAGGTAGCGACTATTTCGCTACCGATGCCTTCAAACAACAGGTTTTGGATGAACTAATCGACGACATCTTGTTGCAGTCGGAGCAAGTTGAACGTGGCTATCGTATTGGCGACGATCAGCTCAGAAATTTGATCCGTACTGCCACCGAGTTTCAAGGCGAGAATGGATTTGACGCCGAGCGTTATCAGGCATTGCTGCGCGGTGAAGGCTATACGGTTGCTCTGTACGAAGCGGAGCAGCGACGGCGATTGGCGATTCAGCAAATACAGCGCGGGTTTTTGGATACGGTATTTGTCCCGGACAGTGACGTCGATGCGATCGCGGCATTATTAGAACAGCGTCGTGATGCCGAGTACGTAGTACTGGCGCCAGACCGGTTTACCGATGAAGTAGAAATAAGTCCGGATCAAGTTCAACAATACTACGATCAGAATCCGGAGAAATATCGAGCGCCCGATAAAATGCGGGTAGAGTTTCTGCAGTTGTCGGTGGAGCAGATCGCGCAGCGTATTGAGCCAACCGAGGCCGAGTTGCAGGCCCACTATAACCAAAACGAAGATGAATTTAACGAACCGGATCAACGCCGCGCCAGTCATATTCTGATTACGTTGGCTGCCGACGCTTCCGAGGATGCCGAGTTCGCCGCTTTACGTCGCGCTAACGACATTATCGACCAGGTTAATAGCGGCGGTGATTTTGCTGAATTGGCAAAGACCCACTCGGAGGATACCGGCTCGGCCGCAAACGGCGGTGATCTCGGCTTCATAGAACCCGGGATGATGGTAGCTGCGTTCGAATCGGCGGTGTTTGCGATGGATCTCGACGAAATCCGAGGGCCGGTGCGGACCAAATTTGGTTTTCATATCATAAAACTTACCGAGTTGACGGTAGGCGCAAAGCGCTCGTTTGATTCGGTACGCGACGAGATCATAGAGCGCGAGCGCCGCCAACAGGCCGAATTACAATTTGCCGAACACGCCGAGACGTTTACGAACCTCGTTTATGAACACTCCGATACGCTCGAAGTGGCGGCCGAAGAGCTGGGTCTCGACGTGCAACAGTCGGATTGGTTCTCGCGCGATGAAGGCGAGGGGGTTGCGACGGCTGCGGACTTTCGGCGCGCGGCATTCAGCGAATCGGTGCGTGTCGATCAGTTCAACAGCGACACGGTGCAGATCGACGCGGATACCGTCGTTGCCATGCGCCAGCTCGATTTCAAAGAGTCGGAAATCCGGCCGTTCGACGCAGTCAGAGACAGCATCGAATCCGTGATGTTGGCGGAGCAGGCCGCAACCCGTGCCGAGGAGGCCGGGATTGAGGCGGTGGCGGAGCTGAATTCCGGGGGCGACTGGGACGCCTTGTTGTCCGAACTCGACCT